>JBATMU010000361.1:0-3084 GCA_049289995.1 Rhizobiaceae bacterium
GGCCTGGGCATTGGCGGCCTCGCCCGCAACACAGCGGGTTCGGGCGCCAATGAAGGCTTGGGCTCGGAAGGCCTGTCGGCCATCGAACGGCTGAAACGCAAGATCACCGGCGGCTAACCTCTACTCCTCCTCAAACAATTGCACCTGCACCGCCGCCAGATCGCGCGGCACATCCATGCCAAGATGTTTCCAGGCATTGGCGGCCAGCACGCGGCCGCGCGGCGTGCGCTGCAAAAACCCCTGCTGGATCAGAAAGGGCTCGATAATGTCCTCGATGGCGTCGCGCGGTTCCGACAGCGCGGCGGCAATCGTCTCGATGCCGACCGGGCCGCCGCCGAAATTGCGGGCGATCTGGTTGAGATAGCGCCGGTCGAGCGCGTCCAGCCCGAGACTGTCCACTTCAAGCCGGGTCAGCGCCGCATCGGCGATCTCGGCACTCACCATGCCCGCCTTGGCGACATCGGCGAAATCGCGCACGCGGCGCAACAACCGTCCGGCTATGCGCGGCGTGCCGCGCGCCCTGCGGGCAATTTCCAGCGCCCCGTCATCGGCAAGCGGCAGGCCGAGAATGCGCGCCCCGCGCCGGACGATCATTTCCAGTTCGGGCACCGTGTAGAAATTCAGCCGGACCGGAATGCCAAACCGGTCGCGCAGCGGATTGGTGAGAAGCCCGAGACGGGTCGTGGCCGCAACCAGCGTGAACTTCGACAGGTCGATCTTCACCGAGCGCGCTGCAGGTCCCTCGCCGATGATGAGGTCAAGCTGGAAATCCTCCATGGCCGGATAGAGGATTTCCTCCACCGCAGGGCTTAACCGGTGGATTTCGTCGATGAATAGCACGTCGCCATCCTCGAGATTGGTCAAAAGCGCCGCCAGATCACCGGCCTTGGCGATCACCGGTCCCGAGGTCGAGCGGAAATTGACGCCAAGCTCGCGCGCCATGATCTGCGCCAACGTCGTCTTGCCAAGCCCCGGCGGGCCGACAAACAGCACATGGTCGAGCGCTTCCTTGCGGCCCTTGGCGGCTTCGATGAAAACCTTGAGATTGGCGCGCGCCGCCTCCTGCCCGACAAACTCGTCAAGCGTCTGCGGCCGCAGATTATTGTCGGCGTCCTCGCCGCGCTTGTCAGGGGCGATGAGGCGGCTCATGCCAAAAACTCCATGCCGGGAACGGATTTGGCTGCTTCGCGGTCAAATGTGACCGTGTTTGTGCAGCCGCGCTCCCTGTTGCGTTCGGCGATGAATGCGTCAGAAAAGTCTATTTTCCGCGTTTCATAAAACTGGAGAGCGATCGCCAGTGATTCGAAATCCTCGAATGTCAGCCATGCGACTTCCAGAAGCCCTTTAAATGTTCGTCCGATGACGCCCCTCGGCATCCGGTAGAGGCGGTTCAGCACCCAATACAATTCCAACGTCACGCCGGCAGACACATAGCCCCTCTTCGCGCTGTCCAAACCGGAAAGCACAGTCCGCGCGATCGGCGATTGGACCGGATCATCATCCAGCAAGGCGCGCAAAATGACATTTGTATCCAAACCGATCATGCCGCGTTTCTGGCCTTCTTCAGGCGCTTGCCTTCAACATGTTCAGCCACCGCTTGACCGATGGCTTCGTCAAAATCGGCTAGGCTTGTGCCGGGAATTGCATGATCCGCCAACAGGCCGAACAGGCTCTCGACCGGCTTGTTGCGCGGGATGAGCATGGTGCTCTCACCCATCGGCACAAAGGCGATCGTGTCCCCCTCCATCAATTTCATCCGTTCCCGCACGTCCTTGGGAATGGTGACTTGGCCTTTCGAGGTGAGAGTGGAGAAAGCGCCCATTTGCCTGTGTTCCAATTTCCTTACTTATCCGATATAGTAAGGAGAAATCCAAAAAAGTCAAAATTCACCGCGCCAACTCCTTGAGCCCGAACCGGATCAGCTTTGCCGAATCCGCCCCCTCGCCCGCGGCTTTCAGCGCCGCCGCCACCGCATTGGCCGCCACGTCGCGTGAATAGCCAAGGTTGGACAGCGCCGACACGGCGTCAGCTACCGGCGCCGATGCCGCGCCCTCGCCCAGTTCCTGCTTGAGGCCGATGGTGCCTGAGGCCTCGCCGGCATAGGCCGGCGCCTTGTTCTTGAGCTCGGTGACGATCCGCTCAGCCACTTTCTTGCCGACGCCCGGCGCGCGGCTGACCATGGCGATGTCGCGCAAAGCAATGGCGCTGGCCAATTCTGACGGCGACAGCGTCGACAATATCGCCAGCGCCACCTTGGCGCCGACGCCTTGCACATTGGCCATCAGCATGCGGAACCATTCGCGCTCCAGCACCGTTTCGAAACCATAGAGCCGGATCATGTCCTCGCGCACATGCGTCTCGATATGCAGCACCGCCGCTTCGCCCGGCCCCGGCAGCCGGCCCAATGTGCGGGTCGAACAATGCGCTACATACCCGACGCCATGCACGTCAATCAGCACATGATCCTCGCCGATTTCGTCAATCACGCCCTTGAGCTTGCCGATCATGCCCTTGGCTCCCTCATGCCCGTGCACCGCTCATGGATGCGTATCCGGCGCGATGATGTCCAGATCCGGGAAATAGGCGCGGTAGCCGGATGGATCGCGCGTCAAAATGCGGTAACCGCGGATGGCGGCATGCGCGCCAATGAAAAAATCCGGCAGCACGCGCTGTCTTGCGCCGCCCTTGGCGCGATAGATGCGGAACGCCTGGGCTGCGGCAAACGCCGCCGCAAACGGCAGCGGCTCGCGCCTGAACTCGTCCGGATCAAGCACTGCATCAACCGCATCGATGGTCTCGAACCGGTAGCTGAACTCGCTGTAAATCACCGGATTGATGAACAGCAGGCCCGATCGCGCCGCGTCGCGGATTTGCCCCGCAGACCAATCGCGCCATTGCGGATCGCGATAGGCGATATCAATCAGCACATTGGAATCCACCATTGTGTGCATGACTCAGCGGTCCCGCGTAGCCTGCATCACGTCTGCGGCGCTGATGCCGGGATTTCCGGTCCCTTCAAGGCGCTTCAACGCGGCCATAAGCCGGTCAAGCCGCTGCCGTTCGGCATCCTCGGACGGCTTGCGC
>JBATMU010000362.1:0-2911 GCA_049289995.1 Rhizobiaceae bacterium
TTTCGGATTTGCCCGCGCGGCGCGGGATTGGCAAGACCTTGTGGCCGACCCGAAGGTGCAGGCGGTGGTCATCGCCTCGCCGCAATCCACCCACCGCGCGATTGCCGAGGCGGCCTTTGCCGCAGGAAAGCCGGTGTTCTGCGAAAAGCCGCTGGGCGCCTCGCTTGAAGACGCCAAGGCGATGGTTGCGGCGGCCGAAGCGTCCGGCCTGCCGAACATGATCGGCTTCAACTATGTCCGTACCCCTGCCACCCAGTTCGTTCGCCAATTGCTTGCGGACGGTGCGATTGGCACTGTCACCTGGTTTCGGGGTGAGCATACCGAAGATTTTCTGGCCGACCCCTTGATGCCCGCAACCTGGCGCACCGAAGGCCGCGCGAATGGCTGCATGGGCGATCTGGCGCCGCATCCGGTCAACGGCATGCTGGCTCTGATGGGTCCGGTTGCGGAACTGAGCGCCCGAATCGAAACCGTCCACGCCACCCGCCCCGGTCCGGTTGGCCCGGTTGCGGTGACGAATGACGACCATGCCCAGATCATGCTGCGCTTTGCCGGGGGGGCCATGGGGCATCTGTACATCAGTCGCACGGCAACGGGGCGCAAGATGGGCTATGCTTATGAAATTCATGGCACAAAGGGGTCTATCCGGTTTGATCAGGAAGACCAGAACGCCGTCCATCTCTACCGAGCCGAGGGGCCCGAGGCGACGCGCGGCTTCACCCGTATCCTGGCCGGGCCGGCGCACCCCGACTATCTGCCCTTTTGCCAGGGCCCCGGACATGGCACCGGTTACCAGGATCAGATCATCATCGAAGCCAAGGATTTCCTGACTGCCATCCACTCGGGTCGGCCCGTCTGGCCCACCTTTCGCGATGGCCTTGCCGTCAGCCTGCTGATCGAAACCGCCTTTCAATCGTCTGACAGCGGCCGATGGCACGCCGTCCCGCAAGCATGAGGACCCCATGACCATCCGTATCGGCAATGCGCCCTGCTCCTGGGGAGTGGAATTCGCAGACGACCCCCGCAATCCAGCCTGGCAAGAGGTCCTCCGCGAATGTGCGGCGGCAGGCTACAAGGGGATCGAGCTTGGCCCCATCGGCTTCATGCCCGAAGACCCGGCGATCCTGGGCGCTGCGCTGGCCGAAACCGGGCTGGAACTGATCGGCGGCGTAGTGTTCCGGCCGTTCCATGACCCGGCGAAATGGGATGAGGTGATGGATGCCTCGATCCGCACCTGCAAAGCACTCACTGCGCATGGCGCGCGGCATCTGGTGCTGATCGACTCGATCTCGCCCCGCCGCGCCCCGACCGCTGGCCGGGCCGAGGCCGCCGAGCAGATGGGCATCGCCGAATGGGCTGCCTTCCGTGACCGCATCGCCACCGTGGCCAAAATGGGGGCCGAAGACTATGGCCTGACCGTGGGCATCCACGCCCACGCTGCCGGCTTCATCGACTTTGAGCCGGAACTGGAGCGGTTGCTGGATGAGGTGGATGAAAACATCCTGAAAATCTGCTTTGACACAGGGCACCACTCCTACGCGGGCTTTGATCCGGTGGCCTTCATGCGCCGCCACATCGGGCGGATTTCCTACATGCATTTCAAGGACATCGACCCTGTGGTCAAGGCCGATGCGATTGCGAAGTCCACCGGGTTCTACGACGCCTGCGGCCAAGGCATATTTTGCAACCTCGGGCAGGGCGACGTCGATTTTCCCGCCGTGCGGCAAGTCTTGCTCAATGCCGGGTTCGCCGGCTGGTGCACGGTAGAACAGGACTGCGATCCCACGCTGGACGTGAGCCCTGTCGATGACGCGCGCAAGAACCGCGAATACCTTTCCTCCATCGGATTCTGAGGGGCATCATGACAAAACTGAACTGGGGCATGATCGGCGGCGGTGAGGGCAGCCAGATCGGCCCGGCCCACCGCCTTGGCGCATTGGCCGATGGGCATTTCGCCCTTGTCGCCGGGGCGCTGGACCACCGGGCCGATGTGGGACGCGACTATGCGCAGCGCCTTGGCGTTGCCGCCGACCGCGCCTATGGCGACTGGCAGGAAATGCTGGCGGGTGAGCGTAACCGCCCTGACCGCTGCGACCTTGTTACCGTGGCCACCCCCAATTCGACCCATTTTCAGATCACCAAGGCCTTCCTTGAGGCCGGGTTCAATGTGCTTTGCGAAAAACCGATGACGGTTACGGTGGAAGAGGGCGAAGAAATTGTCCGCATTGCCGCCAAGACCGGCAAGATTTGCGCGGTAAATTATTGCTATTCGGCCTATCCGATGATCCGTCAGGCCCGCGCGATGGTCCGCAACGGCGAAATCGGCAAGGTTCGGCTGGTGGTGACGAATTTCAGCCACGGCCACCACGGCGACGCGACCGATGCCGACAATCCGCGTGTCCGCTGGCGCTATGACCCGGCAATGGCGGGTGTTTCGGGCCAGTTCGCTGATTGCGGCATCCACGCGCTGCACATGGCCAGCTTCATCTGCGATGATGAGGTCGACAGGCTGAGCGCTGACTTCGCCTCAACCATCCCTTCCCGTGTGCTGGAGGATGACGCAATGGTCAACTTCCGCATGGCGGGCGGCACGGTTGGCCGGCTTTGGACATCGTCCGTTGCCGTCGGGCGGCAGCACGGGTTCGACATTCAGGTCTTTGGCGAGACCGGCGGCTTTCGCTGGGCGTCAGAGCAGCCGAACCAGCTGTTTTACACCCCGGTCGGTGGTCGGACGCAGATCATGGAAAAGGGCGAAAGCGGGCTTTACGACGAGGCCAAGCGCCTGAGCCGTGTCGCGATTGCGCATCCCGAAGGCTTCCCCCTCGCGGTGGCCAACATCTACTGCGATCTATCCGATGCCATTCGCGGCACGGCGCGCGACGGGCTGCCCACGGCGGCGGCGGGCTTGCGG
>JBATMU010000363.1:0-2302 GCA_049289995.1 Rhizobiaceae bacterium
CCATCTCGTCGCGCACGACGCCCACATCATAGCCTTCGCGGGCGGCGATTGCCGTCACCGCTTCGACGCCGAGCCGCGGAGCGGCCCATTGCGCCCACAGCAGCGTGCAGCGCGTGCCGGTCCGGCAGTAGAACAGCACCGGCTCTTCGGCATTGGCCGCCAAAGCCACAAACGCATCAACCTTGTCCTCGTCGGTCACTTCATAGCCGCGCAGCGGCAGGTAATGATAGGCAAGACCGTGTGCTTCAGCGAGGTCACGCGCCACGTCGCTCGGCAATTGCTCGGGCGCTTCGCCATCCGGACGGTTGTTGACAATCGTGCGGAAGCCAAGCCGGGCGATTTCGGCAAAATCCTCGGCGACCAGCTGCGGGGAAACCGAAACACCGCTTTCCAGTGTCTTGAACTTTGCCATTTTCGCCTCCGTCGGATCGCAGCGAAGCACTGCTTTTCTTGAAGCAAATATACCGCGCCGCGCCCGGCGCAGGCAATCCGAAGAGAAAAATATACCGGAAAGTGCCAGACAAATGGAAATATGTGCATTGAATTGCGGGTATTCAGGCTAATAGCGCAATTTCATTCTCAAAATTGGCGAATTGCCGAAATCCGCATTCCAGGCCGCTGGTTCAGATCTTTCGCCGCACCGGCTTTGCCGCCCGTGCCTTCGCCGCCGCTGCCGACACCGGCGCCGTCTTGCCCAGCGCCTTAACATAGGCCTTGTGCAACTCGCCCGCGCCCCAACCTTTGCCTTTGTTGGTCTTCGCCAATGCCGCCATGATCGCCACGAGGTTTTCGTCGCGGATGGCTTCGAGCTCGCGGATCGACCATTTGCCGGACTGTTCGTCCGATTGCCCGGCAATCAGCTCGACCAGTTCCTCATTGAACTCCGGCACATCCATGAGCTTGGTCCATGGCCATTTCAGGCAGGGCCCGAACTGCGCCATGAAATGGCGCATGCCCGCCTCGCCGCCGGCAATGCGGTAAACCTGGAACAGGCCCATCTGCGCCCAGCGGATCCCGAAGCCGTAGCGGATGATGTCATCCAGCTCCTCGACCGTGGTGATGCCGTCCTTGATCAGCCATAGCGCCTCGCGCCACAGCGCCTCCAAAAGCCGGTCGCCGACAAACGCCTCGATCTCCTTGCGGATCACCACCGGCTTCATGCCGATCGACGCATAAAGCGCCCGCGCCCGTTCGACCGTCTCCGGCGCGGTCTTTTCGCCGCCGACGATTTCGACAATCGGCAACAGGTAAACCGGGTTGAACGGATGGGCGACCACCAGCCGTGCGGGATGGGCCATAACCGTCTGCATGTCCGACGGCTTGATGCCGGAGGTGGACGAGCCGATCAGCGCATCGGGCTTGGCATGCGCGTCGATCTCCGCCAGCACCTTGTGCTTGAGGTCGAGCCGTTCGGGCACGCTTTCCTGAATGAGGTCAGCGCCCGCCACGGCTTCAGCCAGCGTTTTGGCATAGCTGATCCGGCCTTCCTTCGGCAGCTTTGGCGCCATCAGCCGGTAGGCGGCGCGGGCATTTTTCATCACCGCCTCGACCTTGCGCGCTGCCTCCGCGTCGGGATCGAAAATCGTCACGTCAATGCCGTTGAGGACAAGACGTGCCACCCATCCCGCGCCGATGACGCCGCCACCGATACAGGCTGCTTTGTTGATTTTCATTGGTCTCAATCCTGTTCCCCCTCTCCGTCTCGGGCTGCGCCCGACCCACCTCTCCCCCATGTCATGGGGGCGAGGAAAGAAACGCGCCGCTTTCCTCTCCCCTTTTGAGGGGGAGAGGTGGTCCTGAGCCTGCCGAAGGACCGGAGAGGGGGTGGCTCGCTACCCCGCCACCATCGCCCGCTTGGTCAAATTCAGCTTCTTGCGCACCTCATCCGGGCCGATCACCCGCGCGCCCATGTTTTCGATGATCGTCACCGAGCGCTCGACCAGCTGCGCATTGGTCGCCAGAACGCCCTTGTCGAGCCAGAGATTGTCTTCCAGGCCGACGCGGACATTGCCGCCAGCCAGCACCGCCGCCGCGACATAGGCCATCTGGTTTCTGCCAATTGAAAACGCCGACCAGGTCCAGGTTGACGGCACCGCGTTGACCATCGCCATGAATGTGTTGAGATCATCCGGCGCACCCCACGGCACGCCCATGCACAGCTGCACCAGCGCATCGGGCTTCAAGACGCCCTCTTCCACCAATTGCTTGGCAAACCACAAATGCCCGGTGTCGAACGCCTCAATTTCCGGCTTGACGCCAAGCGCCGTCATCATGCCGCCCATGGCGCGCAGCATGCCCGGCG
>JBATMU010000364.1:0-4217 GCA_049289995.1 Rhizobiaceae bacterium
GACCTGTCATTCGACAATGACGACACCTCATACAAGTCGCTGAAAGCGGCACTGGAAGGCGGCGTCGAGGGCCGTCCGGACAATGTGCTGTTTTACGCGACGTCGAACCGCCGGCATCTTCTGCCGCGCGACATGATCGACAATGAGCGCTCAACGGCCATCAATCCGGGCGAAGCAGTCGAGGAAAAGGTGTCCTTGTCCGACCGGTTCGGCCTGTGGCTCGGCTTCCACAAGTGTTCGCAGGATGAATATCTCGACATGATCGACGGCTATGTCGGCCACTACGGCCTGAAGCATGATCCCGAGGCGCTGCGGGCCGAGGCGTTGGAATGGGCGACGACACGCGGCAGCCGTTCGGGCCGCGTAGCGTTCCAGTTCATTCAGGATCTTGCAGGCCGGCTCGGCCAAAAGCTTGATGGCTGAACGCAAAAAGGCCCGCGCGAAGCGGGCCTTGATGGATTAAGCGGGTGCTATTCCAGATAAGCGCCCGGATCAACCGGCGTCGAATTCTTGCGCACTTCAAAGTGCAGTTTTGGCGATGCCGCGTTGCCCGACATGCCAGAACGGGCAATTTCCTGGCCGCGAATGACCTTGTCGCCACGGCTGACCTTGATGTTTTCGTTGTGGCCGTAGACCGTGACCAATCCGTTTTCATGGCGCACGAGAACGGTGTTGCCATATTCCTTCAAACCGTCACCTGCGTAGATGACCACGCCATTTTCGGCGGCCTTGACCGGGGTTCCGGCCGGCACGGCGATATCAATGCCATCGGCCTTGCCCTTGGCGGCAAGCACCTTGCCGCGCACCGGCCAGCGCATCTTGCCGATGCCCGTGGCCTCAGGCGCTGCAGCAGCAACTTCCTTTTCGGCCTGTTCAATGGCTTTGCTGGAAGCGCCCTTTGCGGGCGGCGTATAGGTTGGCAGCCGATCGGCCTTGGCCGATTTTTCAGCGGCAGGCTTTTTGGCTTCGGCGGATTTGGCCGGGCCGGCAGCGCCGGTGACGATCGGGTCAACCTGGGCAGCGGCGGCAGACTGCTTGGGAATGACCAGTTTCTGGCCGATCTTCAGCACGCCGCCCTGCAAATTGTTGGCCGCCTTGATGGCTTCGGTGGTCGAGCCGGTCTTCTTGGCGATCGACCACAATGAGTCACCAGACTGGACTGCATAGCCGTCGTCAATTCCAGTGGCCTTTGAAGCCTTTGCGGCTGGCGCTTTAGCGGCGGCGGCTTTCTCGGCGCCCTCCTTGGAGGTTTTTGCCGCCACGACGGCAGCCTTGTCGCGGGAACGCGGCGTTTCGGGAAGGACCGCCGCAGCATCCTTGACGGGCGCCTTGTCCGGCGCGGGCAAATCAACAGGCGCCTTGATGCCGCGCGAGGATTTCGCCGCCGCCACATCCGGATTGGCATCGGGCGCGGAGATCGGCGCACTCGACGAATAGACATAGGTCGGAATGACCAGTTTCTGGCCCGCCGACACCTGGCTGGCATTCTTGATGCCATTGGCGGACATGATGGCGTTGGCCGGAACGCCAAAACGGCGCGACAGATTGTAGATGGTCTCGCCTTCGCGCAGCGTGACCTGGGTGCCGCCCGCACGAGTCCAGCCGCGTTCTGCCGCCTCGGCAAGCGGCGCAGCGGCTTTCGCCGTTGTTCCGGTGACGATGGACTTGTCGACCTCGGCTGCGGCTTTTTCCACTGCCGCTTCGCGAGCGCTCGCCGCCAGCGGTTCGCGGCTTGATTTGAGCGCGGCAACGCGGGCTTTCACACCGGACTTGATGGAATCAACGGTCGGCAGGCGCGAAGCCGCCAAAGGTGCAGCTCCGGCAGGCGCGACAGCCGCACCGGCCACCGGCGGCAGCGCCGCACGCGTGACTGCAGCCTTCTGGAGATTGACCGGCGTGACAGCGCTGCGGTTGACCGAACCGGTATAGGCCTGGTCAACAACCGGGGCGACATCGCCGGGATAGGGCTGGTTTGCCGGCGGATGGATGATGGCGCGCTGATTGGCGGTTGACCCGGTGACAAAGCTGTCGGCCTTGTCGACAAAGCGCGAAACTCCGGACGAACAACCGGACGCCAGACCGCCAAGCAGCAGAAGGGCAGCGCCCCGCAAGACCGCCTGCCCGCGCTTATCCTTGTTCACCGAAACCATGACCACACCCGCACGCAACTGAAACACTGGCGTGATTAAAGCGCGTTAATGTTACCGGGCGGTTAAGCGGATGGAACGAAATGCAAATTCACAACCGGGCGGCGATGGATTGCGCGAGCGGCTGCAGGCGGGCGAAGCCGATGTTTTCACGCTCGAATCGGCTGCCGATCTTGGTGAGCTTGACCAGCGTCTGGCGCTCTTCTGCACCGCCGATCGGCGCTATCATGATGCCGCCGGAGGCGATCTGGTCGGTGAACTGGCGCGGCAGCGTTTCGAAGGCCGCCCAGGCGATCACCCGGTCGAACGGCCCTTCCGACGCCATGCCTTTGGAACCATCAGCGTGGCGCACCGAAACCGGGGCCAAGCCCTCCAGCCGGTGTTGGGCATCTGTGCACAGGGTCTTGTATCGTTCGAGGCTCACCACGCGGGCACCCAACTGGGCCATGATGGCGGCGGTATAGCCCGATCCGGTTCCCACCTCGAGCACCCGCTCGCTACCCTTGATGTCGAGCGCGGCAATCGTTGAAGCCTGATAATCGGCGCCTTCGATGGCTTCGCCGCAGGCAATGGGGATCATGCGGGCCGAATAGGCATGGCTTGCCCATTCGGTCGGCAGGAAGCGGGCGCGCGGCACAGTTTCAAACGCCGCCAGCAGGGCGTTGTCGGCAATGCCACCAGCCCGCATGCGCATCAGGAAGGCGGCCAGCGCCTCGCGCGCGGTCATTGCTTTTCTCCGCCGAATACGCCGCGCAATGCGGTCATGGCTGCATGCGCCGTCAGGTCCAGATGCAGCGGCGTCAACGAAATGCGCTTCTGCTGCAAAGCCAGAATGTCGGAACCTTCGACCAGATCATCAAACTTGCGGCCGAAACGCAGCCAGTAATAGGGAAATCCGCGGCCATCGGCGCGCTCATCGATCCACAGTCCGTGGGTGAGCTTGCCCTGGCGGGTGATCTCCACGCCGTCGACCTCATCAACCGGGCAATTGGGGAAATTCAGGTTGAGAAAAACGCCTTGCGGCAGCGGCAATTCCGTAAGCTTTGCCAGAATGGCCGGGGCATGCGCCTCACAGACCTCGTAAGGAACGATCCGTTTGCCGTCGAAACTATAGGCCTGGCTGATGGCAATCGAGCGTATGCCGAGCAGCGTGCCCTCCATGGCCCCGGCAATCGTGCCCGAATAGGTTACGTCATCGGCGACATTGGAGCCGGAATTGACGCCCGACAGGATGAGGTCCGGCGGACTGTCCATGATCTTGCGCACCGCCATGATGACGCAATCGGTCGGGGTGCCGCGCACGGCAAAACGCTTGTCGCCGATTTCGCGCAAGCGCAGCGGATGCGACAGCGACAGCGAATGGGCAAGGCCCGATTGGTCGGTCTCGGGCGCGACGATCCACACATCATCGGACAGCGTGCGGGCGATGCGCTCAAGGGCAGCCAACCCCTCGTCATGAATGCCGTCATCATTGGTCAGAAGTATGCGCAAGACCTAGCCCCCGATTGTCTCCAGCCCGCCCATATAGGGCCGCAAAACCTCCGGAACGGTTACCGAACCATCTTCATTCTGGTAATTTTCGAGCACGGCGACCAGCGCGCGGCCGACCGCAATGCCCGAGCCGTTCAGTGTATGGACAAAGCGGGTGCCCTTTTCGCCCTCCGGCCGGTAGCGCGCATTCATGCGGCGGGCCTGGAAATCGCCGCAGACCGAACAGGACGAAATTTCGCGATAGGCATTCTGGCCGGGCAGCCAGACTTCGATGTCATGGGTCTTGCGCGCGCCGAAGCCCATGTCGCCGGTGCACAGCACGACAGTGCGGAAGTGCAGGCCGAGCTTTTTCAAGACGTTTTCGGCGCAGGCGGTCATGCGCTCGTGTTCCTCAAGCGATGAATCGGCGTCGGTGATCGACACCAGTTCGACCTTGTAGAACTGGTGCTGGCGCAGCATGCCGCGCGTATCGCGCCCGGCAGAACCGGCTTCAGAGCGGAAACATGGCGTCAGCGAAGTGAAGCGCAGCGGCAATTGCGCCTGGTCGAGAATGTCTTCGCGCACCAGATTGGTCAGCGG
>JBATMU010000365.1:0-7031 GCA_049289995.1 Rhizobiaceae bacterium
CCGCAGGCTCCGCAGCAGCCGCAGCAGCCTTACGGCGGCGGTTATGGCCAGGCTCCTTACGGCCAGCAGCCCTACGGCCAGCAGCCTTATGGCTACCCGCCCTACGGCTACAACCCCTATGGCGGCAATGGCTATGGCCAGGGCTACGGCAATGGTCAGGGTCAGGGCTATGGCCAGGGTCAGGGTTACGGCAATGGCAACGGCTACGGCGCCGGCAATGGCCGCGCCAATGGCAACATGAACGGCAACTTCAGCTTCGGCGGCGGTTCCTCCATGGATGGCAATGGCGGCGGCAACGGCGGCGGCAATGGCTGGGGCAACGGCGCCGGCAATGGCAATGGCAATGGCTGGGGCAATGGCAACGGCTGGAACAACAACAACGGCTGGGGTCCCAGCTGGTAACAGCAAACAATGCGCGGGCAGCAATGCCCGCGCATACTTGCCGGCCAATTCCGGCCCGGCGGTTCCCGGAAGGAGAGTAAGATGACGCGTTTCAGGAAAATTCTCGGCGCAGCCGCCTTTGGCGCGGTTCTGCTCGCATCCGGCGCTGCCCAGGCGCAATGGTGGGGCGGTAGTCCATGGACTGGCGGCCCGATGGGCGCAGGCCCCTGGGGGAATGGAGCCGGCAACGGTTATGGCAATGGCTACGGCAATGGTTACGGCAATGGCGGCGGCTGGGGCCGCGGGCTTGGCAACCTGACGTTCAGCGCCGATTTGAGCGGCTGGGGCAATGGCTGGGGCAATGGATACGGCAACGGCTATGGCAATGGCTACAACGGCGGCAATGGCTGGGGCAGCCCGTGGGGCGGCGGCAGCCCGTGGGGCGGCAGCCCATGGGGCGGCAGTCCTTGGGGCGGAAGCCCATTCGGCGGATTTCCCGGTGGCTTTCCGGGCGGTTTCCCGGGCGGGTTCCCAGGCAGCTTTCCCGGCGGGTTCCCCGGCAGTTTTCCCGGTGGGTTCCCCGGCGGATTTCCCGGCGGTTTCCCCGGAAATTTCGGCATGCCTTGGTAAGCATAACCAAACATTTGAAAATACGGAAAGGGTCTCTGCCCTTTCCGGTCTGGCGCAGCCTGCGCTCATGTAATCCGCACCGCGAACGAGGTTTGCCATGATTGGCCGCATCAGCACCTGGATTTTCTACGCAATCGTATTCTTCATGCTTGGCGCATGGTCCAATTCGCACTGGTCCGGCATCGGCAACCTGGTCGATCAGGGTCTGGCAGCCGGGCGTTCCGGTGCAGCCTCCGCCTGGGCATGGATGCAGGGCACCGGCGCACCGAGGGAGCCGGAATCCAAGGATGCGCCCAAGGAAATTGCCAAGGCCGAACCAGCGCCTGCCGAACCAGCTGTTGAACCGGCTGCGCCAGCTGCAGAACCGGCGGCACCGGCTGCCGAACCTGCAGCGAGCAGTCTGAATACGGCACGCGAAGCTTTTGCGCGAGGCGATGTCACCGGCGCGGTCGCCGCCTACAAGGAATATCTTGCCGCCCATCCGGAGGATTTCGATGCGCTTGGCGAACTCGGCAACGTGTTCTTCAATGCCGGCCGGATCGACGAAGCCGCACAGGCTTTCTACGATGCTGCGAACCTGCTGCTTGCCGCTGGTGACCGCCAGCGCGCCCAAGCGCTGGAAGGCGCGATCCGCCTCGGCAATCCCGGCCTGGCCGACGATCTCGCCCAAAAACTGGCCCGGGCCTGATATCTGCCCGCCGCGCCACCAGCGCGGCGGTGACCGATTGAGCAGGTTTTGCCTGCATGAGACCATTCCTTCCGCGCGCTGCGGCAACAACAAAAGGCAAAGTCCGTGAAAAATCCAGAAATCGTCGGCGAAACCCATATACGGCCCGATGCTGGAACGGACTGGTCGAGCGGCGCTGCCGATTTGCGCGGCGAGGTCTATCACCCGCCGGAATATCTCGTCTATCTCGAGAAGGCGACCGATGCGCTGAAGACGGTGCGGATCATCGTTTATGCCGGCATGACCGGCTTTGTGATCCTCGCCATTTACGGCTTCTTCCTGGTCTACCAGCTGACCAATGACGTGCACCGCGCTGTCTCGCAGACCGAATTGATGACCCAGCAGATGCAGGCCATGACCCGCATCATGGCCAACATGCATGAATCGGTTTCCGTCATGGGCGGCGACATCAAGACCATGAACACCAACATCGACACCATGAATGGATCGATGGCCCAATTGTCATCCAACATGAAGCACATGACCAATACGGTCGCGCTGATGCAGCATTCGGCCAGCAATCTCGACCAGTCGATCGGCCCTGTCATGGGCACGTTCAACCGCATCATGCCGTTTGGCATGACCGGCAACAACTACAATGGCGCACCTGCTTACGCGCCCATGGCGCGCTGATCAGGAGCGTTTGCGAAGAAGCGCAGTCGCTTCGCCATCCACGCTGAGCGGCGAACCACCGAGCGCAACGCCGAACAGCAACGCGGCCTGGTCCTGCGTATAGCGCCCCAGCCGCACGTCTTCGAGAACGGCTGCCGGGTCGCGGTTCATGGGATTGCCATAACCGCCGCCGCCCGGCGTCTTCACGCGCACCCGGTCGCCGGGATTGAGCGCAATGTCCTGTTCCTTGGAAAGGTGCGGCGGCACATGCGCTTCACCGCCGCGCAGCACTGTGACTTCGTTGACCGCCCCGTCCGCCCCGCCCAGCGCGCCTTGCGGGCCAAAGCGGCCATGATCCATGACGAAGCTCGCCTTGGCGTGGCCGCGCCGCAATTCCAGCTCATAGTCCAGACCGAAGCCGCCGCGATGCTGGCCTGGCCCGCCCGAACCTTCGCGCAGCGCATAGTGCCGGTAAAGAACCGGGAACGCCTGTTCCATGATTTCGACTGGCGGCGCCTTGGAAATGCCGATGGTGGAGCAGCCATTGGTCAGCCCGTCATGACGGGCATTGCCGCCATAGCCGCCGCCGGACAGCTGATACATCACAAAATCACGGCCGCGCTCCGGGTCATGCCCGCCTAGCGCAAAATTGCCGCTGGTTCCAGCGGGCGAAGCCGTCACCCGGTCTGGCAGCACGCTGACCAAGGCGGCAAACACCGCCTCGGCGATCCGCTGCGACACTTCCGCTGCGCAGCCCGAAACGGGCCTCGGATAGCGCGCATCAAGGAACGTGCCATCAATCCCGGTGACAGCGAGCGGTTCAAACGCACCGGCACTGATCGGCACATCCGGAAAAACATGCCGCATGGCCAAATAGACCGATGACAAGGTGGTTGCCAGCACCGAATTCATCGGGCCTGCACAGGGCGGGCCGGAACCGCTGAAATCAAACTCAAGTCCTTCACCTGCCTTGGTCACCGCCAGCCGGATCTCCAGCGGCGCATCGACAACCCCATCGGAATCCACATAGGCCTTGGCGAAATATCGGCCATCCGGAATTGCGGCGATTGACGCCCGCATCTGGGCGGCGGCCCGAACGCGCAATTCGGCGATTGCCGCGCTCACCACATCATCGCCATAGCGGTCGAGCAGCACGTCAAGCCGCGCTTCGCCCGCCAATAGGGCTGCGGCCTGGGCCTTGACATCGCCGATCCGCTGTTCGGCCACCCGGATATTCGAGCAGATGATGGCGTAGATTTCCTCGTCCATCACGCCCTGCTTGAACAGCCGCACCGGCGGCAGCCTCAGGCCCTCCTGCTCGACCGAGGTCGCAGAGGCCGAAAATCCGCCCGGCACCGCGCCGCCCGTATCGGGCCAGTGCCCGGTATTGGACAGCCAGCAGAAAATCCGGCCATTCCGGTAATAGGGCCGCGCAAAACGCACATCCATCAGATGCGTGCCGCCCAGATAGGGGTCGTTGACAATGTAGACATCACCGGGTTTTGGCGCCGCTGTGATACCAGCCGCGATCCGTTCAATGAGGATGCGGGTGGAATGCTGCATCGTGCCGACAAACACCGGCAACCCGCCGGCCCCTTGCGCAATCAGCGCGCCGTCAACGGCGGAATAGATGCCGTCCGAACGGTCATTGGCCTCGGCAATGACCGGCGAAAACGCGGCGCGCGAAAACCCCAGATCCATCTCATCGCAGATTTGCTGCAGGCTTGCCTGAATGACCGAGAGCGTGATCGGATCGAGCTTCATGCCGCACCTGCCACGCTGACGATGAGGTTGCCGTCATCATCGGTTTGAACTTTGTCACCGGGGCCGATCAGCGTCGTGCAGTCCATCTGTTCAAGCACCGCCGGGCCGCTGAACGCCGCGTCCATCGGCAGGCGCTCGCGGTCATAAACCGGCGTCTCGGCCCAGCCGGTTTCGAACCAGACCCGCCGCATCCCGGTCATGGCCGCCTCCAGCGTGGTCGCACGGCCTGCCGGATCAATCAGCGCGGCAAGGCTTACCGGCTCCCGTTCGCCAATGACCGACGTGTTCACATTGACCAGATTTGCGCGGATTTCCGGCAACTTGACTTTGAAGCGGGCAAAATAGACCTCCTCAAACAACGCCCGCAACTCCTCCCGTGACGGCTTCGCATCCAACAGGTTCACGCGCAGCAAATGCGTCTGGCCGATGAACTGCATGTCGACGCTCAACAGGTGCCGCACAGCTTTCAGGCTGACGCCCTGCGAGGCCAGAAGCCGCTCGCCGTCCGCCGCCTGCTTTGCAAAAAGATCATGCACCGTCTCGATATCGGCCAGGTCGAGCGGCCGGTTGACCGTGTTGACAAAGTCATGACGCAAGTCGGCGACCGCGCAGCCCAACGCATTGGTGATGCCCGGCCGGGCCGGAATGAGCACGCGCGGCACCCCAAGCTCGGCCGCCAGCGACATGGCATGCAGCGGCCCCGCCCCGCCGAATGCAAACAGCGTGAAATCGCGCGGATCAGCCCCCAGCGACACCGAAACCATGCGGATGGCGCCCGCCATCTTGGCATTGGCGATACGGATGACCGCCGCAGCAGCAGTCGCCGCGTCAAGGCCGAGCCTTGCGCCGATTTCCGCTTCAAACACCGCCGCCACCTGTGCGCGGCTAACTGTCTGCCGGCCGCCGGCAAAGCCGGCCGGTTCAAGCCGCCCCAAAAGGTAATTGGCGTCGGAGATGGTCGGTAAAAGCCCGCCGCGCCCGTAGCAGACCGGACCTGGCTCGGCCCCCGCGCTTTGCGGTCCGACGTCCAGAAGGCCGGCTGCGTTGACATGGGCGATTGAACCGCCGCCAGCGCCAACAGTGCGCACATCGACCATCGGCACATGGATTGGCATGGCGTACTCGATCTCGGTTTCACTGGAGACCGAGGGCGTGCAGTCCCGGATCAGCGCGACATCGGTTGAGGTGCCGCCCATGTCATAGGTGATGAGATTGCCGATCCCGGCCCGCTTGCCGGTATGGGCCGCAGCCATAACCCCCGATGCCGGACCCGACATCACCGTCTTGGCAGCTTCCGCCGCAGCAAGCCGCGCCGCCACCATGCCGCCATTGCCGTTCATGATGAGCAATTGGCCGCGATGGCCGCGCCCCTGCAATTCGTCGGCCAGCCGCGACACATAGCGGTCGAGCAGCGGCTGCACCGACGCATTGACCGCAGCGGTTACGCCTCGTTCGAATTCGCGCGCCTCCGACAACAGCGCATGGCCAAGCGTCACATAGGGATTGGGCCAAAGGGCCCGCACGATCTCTCCGGCCCGCAATTCATGACCGGGATTGGCATAGGCGTGCAGGAAATGGATCACCACGGCCTCGCAGCCGGCATCCAACAGGCGTTGCGCGGCTTGCGTTACCTGCGCCTCGTCAAGCGGCGTGACGATGCGGCCCTGCGCATCCATGCGCTCGGCAACCTCGAGCCGGAGATCGCGCGGAATGACCGGGCGGAATTCACCCGTCATGCCATAGGCATGCGGCCGCGTGCGCCGGCCAAGCTCCAGAATATCGCGAAACCCGGCAGTGGTGATCATGCCGGTGCGGCTCAGCTTGCGCTCCAGAACCGCATTGGTTGTGGTCGTGGTGCCGTGGACGATCAGGCCGGTGCGGCCGGGCTCGCCGCCCGCCGCTTCGAGCGCCGCCAGCACGCCATAGGCCTGATTGCCAAGCGTGCTCGGCACCTTTGCCAGCCGCACCGCCCCAGTTTCCGGATCAAGCATGACCAGATCGGTGAACGTGCCACCGACATCAACACCGGCAATCAGTCCGGCACTTGCCATTCCCGCCTGCTTTCCCTGCAATTCATTCGCATGCAAATGAAATCGCGCCCCTGATCCCCTGTCAACCGGCGCCGCAATTCCGTGGCTTCCAACCTTGGCGCCGATGGATATGATGGACCATGACGTTCATTCGGCCCGCCAAATCTGCCCTTGCCCACATGGCTTTGAGCCTCGCGCTTGCGCTGTGGCCGGCAGACGCATTTGCCCATGCCGGCGAACAGGGTTTCGTGCTGCTCCTGCCTACCCGCGCCTATATCTGGGGCGGGGCGGCGGCTGTCGCGCTGACTGCTATTCTGCTTCTGGTTTTGCCTTATGATGCAGCCGCGCGGCTTTTTCGTCCTGTCAAATTCTGGCAGGCGCCGGCCCGGCCAGGACCGGTCCCGATCAGCACCATGTCGGCGATCCTGCTCGGCCTATTGGTATGGATCGGCATCAACGGCCCGCATGATCCGGTCGAAAACCTGCTTCCATTGAGCATTTGGACGCTGTTCTGGGCCGGATTGGTGCTCTTGCAGGCCGTTTTTGGCAATATCTGGCGCTGGATCAATCCGTTTTCCGGTCCGCATGCCTTGTATTGCCGCCTTACCGGTTGGAAGCCTCCATTCAGGCTGCCGCCTGCGCTTGGCTATTGGCCGGGCATTGCTGCCTTTGTTGCCTTCGCCGCGTTCTATATGGCTGACATCGCTCCCAGCGACCCGCACCGCCTCGCAATGGCCGTGCTTGCCTATTGGCTGGCGACGCTCCTCGGCATGATCCTGTTCGGCCCGCGCCCGTGGCGGATGCGCGCCGAATTCATCACCATTTTGATGGGCAATTATGCGCGCCTTGCGCCGCTGGCCCGGCGCGGACAGCGGCTGGCGCTTGGC
>JBATMU010000366.1:0-1682 GCA_049289995.1 Rhizobiaceae bacterium
GATTTTGATCCCGATGATCCCGGTACCTGGGGATTTGCCGAGCAGGACCGAAGCGTGTGGGGATTGGCCGTCCATCAGGGGCGGCTGTTTTACGCTGTCGGCAATGGCGGTGAAATCTGGTCGGTCGGGCTGGATGAAACAACGGGCGCGTTTCTCGACGATGGGCAATGGGAGCTTGATGTTCCCAAAAAGCCGAAAAAGCTGCCGGTCAGCGATATCGTGTTCTCCAAAAAGGGCGCGCTGGTTCTGGCGCAGCGCGGCGCGTTCGGCAGCGGCTATGATTACCGCGCCTTCGCCGAACCTGAAAAGGCTCGGCTCTACCGGTTCTGGCTGGAAAACCCCGATGATGCGGCCACCAAGAGCCGCTGGATCGCTGATCCGGAAGAGTATGCGGTTGGTTTTGAGGTGGCAAACCGCGCCACAAATGGCGGCATTGATCTGGGCTTTGGCTATACCAAGGAGGGGTTTGCCGACACCAAAGCCTGCGAAGCCTCGCTGTGGTCAACGGGCGAAAACCTGCGCCGCAGCGAAAGGCTGATGGACGCGCTGGCGCCGGGCGGGGCGTTTGACATTGACGGCTTGCAAGGCATGCCGGCCGGGCCGGTGAAAGGCGAAAACACGCCGCCCTGGGCGAGCTACATGCTCGACAATGACCCCGGCAATACCGATGGCAACCAGACCGATGATCCGTTCGCCTATGGCGACAGCGCGGTTTTCGGCTGGACCGGCGATGTCGCCATCATGCGCAAGGGCTGCGATGGCGAAGGCGGCGTGGCGGGATATTACGGCGGCGCAGGCTATGGCTGGCCGGAAGGGCCCGGCTGGACCACCGACACCGTCACTGATGAAACCCGCTGCAAACCGGGCGTCGATTGCCCGCCGCCGCCCAAACAATGCGCGAAAGTGAAGGGCGAATTCGCCTGCGATCCGAAAACCGGAACCTGGACATTTTCGGGCGGCATTTTTGGCGACCCCGCGTTGAATGCCAACGCAATCGCCGTCACCTCCACATCCACCGGCGTCAGCGTTCCGGGCGCGCCGCTCGCCTATGCCGCCCCGTCCGTGCCTTTCACCATGACCGGCGGCGCAGCGAGCCAGCTGATGAGCGTCAATGTCTGCATTTTCGACAAGGCGGCTGCGGCCAGCGGCAAGCCGTTTGACTGCTGCAAGGCCACGATCACCCAGCTCGCGCCGGCGAAAGCCTGCCTGAAGAAGAATTGAGGAGGCGGCGATGAACACCAAATTTGAAAAGATCCCGGCCATGACAGGCGTAAAAATCTTCGCGCGCAGCAGCCTCTTGGCTCTGGCTGCGATGATCGGCGTATCGTCCGGCGTGCAAGCCGCAAACCTGATTTCCAATCCGGGCTTCGAGAACAATCCGCCCTCGGCGATGGGCAACAATATCGGCCATCCGATTACGCCGTGGATCATCGGGTCGGGCGCAGGCTCCAATGTCGTCAAGGTCGATGGACCAGGCGGCTATGACTATTACTCAAACGGACCGGAAGCGGATGGCTCCGCTCCCGGAGCAGGAAAAGCCCAACACTATCTGGACATCGCAAATGGATCGAATGATCTCTACCAGAGCTTCACTGTCCGGGCCTGCCCTGCTTCTCCGGCCGGGACTTCCGCAAAAGTTTCGTTCACTGGAAAATTTTCAACTCGCGCTATCAATATCGGAT
>JBATMU010000367.1:0-3067 GCA_049289995.1 Rhizobiaceae bacterium
TCCTGCTCGGGCGGCAGTTTCTCGCGGCTGGTGAAATGGGCAAGCGACACCGGCTTCATCTCGATCGGCCGGTCGCGCATCCAGAATGCACGGATCCCTTCCGGCACGCTGTCGCCGGCCAGCGCCAAAAGCTCCTTCTGGCTTTTCAGCGTTTCCGGCATCGGCACGTTCTTGGGCATGCCCACCTGGTGCTCCAGCCCCGGCTCATCGCTCTGGAACGAGGCTTCGAGCGAAAAGATCGCCTCGCCGTGCTGGATGGCCGTCACCCGCCGCGTCGTGAACGAGCCGCCGTCACGGATGCGGTCAACCTCATAGATTATCGGCACGGCCGGGTCGCCCGGTCGCATGAAATAGGCATGCAGCGAATGCACATGCCGGTCCGCCGCCGCGGTGCGTTGAGCCGCGACCAGGGCTTGGGCGATCACCTGCCCGCCAAACACCCTGATCCAGCTTGTCGCAGGGCTGCGGCCGCGAAACAAATTGTGTTCCAGTGTTTCAAGATCAAGTATGGAGATGAGTTCCTGCATGGCCGTAGACATGGCGGCGGGTTCCTTCATGGGCCGGTTAGTCCCGGTTCGATCAGGATTTGCAAAACGGGTCAAGCCAGCCGGCCCTGACCATTGGAAAGCTCTTTCATGGCCGCCCATTCCGCCGAAAACCTGCCACCCCGCCTTGATGTTCTGGTCGCCGGCGCCGGTTATGTGGGCCTCGCCATCGCCGTTTCCATCAAATCGGCGCGGCCCGGCTTGTCAATTGCCGTCATCGACGCCGCGCCAAAGGATGCATGGCGGCGCGACCCGCGCGCCTCGGCAATTGCGGCGGCCGCTTGCCGCATGCTGGAGACGCTCGGCTGCTGGCCCGCCATCCTGCCGCATGCCCAGCCGATCAACGACATGATCGTCACCGATTCCCGCACCAATGATCCGGTCCGCCCGGTTTTCCTGACCTTTGAGGGTGCAGGTGACGCCGGCCGCCGGCCCGGCGAGCCCTTTGCCCACATGGTGCCCAATGTCGCCATGAACGCCGCCCTGCGCGAGAAAGCTGCCGGTCTCGGCGTCACCATTTTCGACGGCGTCGCTGTCAGCACCTTTGCCAATGATGGCGCCGTCACCCGCGTTTCAACGTCCTCGGGCGACATCGCCGCCCGGCTTCTGGTTGCCGCCGATGGCGTCCGCTCCAGGCTGCGCGAAGCCGCCGGCATCAAGACCGTGGTGTTCGACTATGGCCAGTCCGGCATTGTCTGCACCGTGGCGCATGAGCGCCCGCACAATGGCCGCGCTGAAGAGCATTTCCTGCCGGCCGGACCGTTCGCCATCCTGCCGCTCTCAGGCAACCGCTCCTCGCTGGTCTGGACCGAAAAGACCGCCGACGCCGAAAGACTGGTCGCTGCCGATCCGCTGGTTTTCGAGGCCGAACTGGAACGGCGTTTCGGCCTGAAGCTCGGCGAATTGCGCGTCGAGGACAAGCCGCGCGCCTTTCCGCTTGGCCTGACGCTGGCCCGAGCCTTTGTCGCGCCCCGGCTGGCTTTGGCGGGCGATGCCGCCCACGGCATCCACCCCATTTCCGGACAGGGCCTCAATCTGGGCTTCAAGGATGCCGCCGCCTTGGCAGAAACCGTGGTCGAGGCCGACCGGCTGGGCGAGGACATCGGCGCGCTCGACGTTCTTGAACGCTATGAGCGCTGGCGGCGCTTTGACACGGTGCGCATGGGCATTACGACAGATGTGCTCAACCGGCTGTTTTCCAATGATATCGGCCCGCTGCGCCTGCTGCGCGATACCGGGCTCGGCATGGTTGACCGACTGCCCGCCCTCAAGCGGTTTTTCATCGGTCAGGCATCGGGACTTTCTGCGGAAGCGCCAAGGCTGCTGCGCGGAGAGGCGATCTGAATCTTGTCTCCCGTGATCATTTCGCTGACGACCATTCCGCCGCGCTTCGGGCTGATCGGCCCGGTCCTGGGTGATTTGATGGCCCAGAAGGCCGATATTGCCGAAATCCGGCTGAACCTGCCGCCCCATTACCGCCGCTACGGCCCGCTGCCCGCCACGCTGCCATCCGTGCCCGATGGCGTGCGCATCTGTCTGGTCGATGAGGACTTCGGGCCTGCCACGAAAGTCCTGCCGACCGTCAAGGATCTGCGCGGACAAAATGCCGAAATCCTGTTTTGCGACGATGACCAGCACTATGACCCGCTTTGGGCGCAGCGCTTTCTGGATGCACGCAGGAAAAAGCCGGAGGCCTGCATTGTTGAAAGCGGATATGACATTGCCGGCGCCGGCGCCCGTCAGCCGCGCGTTGTCAGGAAGCGCCGCGATCTGGCTTACAGGCTCATCCGCCTCGGGTCGCTGAACCGGCTCAAGCCCAGCCGGATCATCGGCAGCGGCCATGTTGATATTCTCGAGGGCTATCGCGGCGCAATGATCCGCCCGGACATGCTGCCGGAGGCCGCGTTTCACATCCCCGAAATCCTGTGGACCGTCGATGACCCCTGGCTGTCAGGGCATCTGGAGGCCAATGGCGTGCCGATCTGGCTGGAAGCCGGCTGCAAATGGAAGCCGCGCGACAGAAGGGCAAGCAAAATCGATGGCTTGTTCGCCTTTGTCCACCTGGGGCATGGCCGCAAGCAGGCCGATAGCGCCTGCATCGCCTATTTCCGCAAGACCTATGGCATCTGGATGCCCAATGAGGCCGGTCTCAGCTGATTTCCAGCCCGAGCTTCTGCCGCAGCCGCATCAGCCGCTGGGTGAGCGCCGCCGGCAGCTTGCCGCCCGCCATCGCCGCTTCCTGCGCCATGTGCAGGAGCTCCTCTTTCTCCTGGTCGTCGAGCTTGCCGGCCAGAAATGGCCCCAGCTTGTCGATCACATATTGCGCGTCATCGATCTCGCTTGCCGTCTTGCGCCCGAATTCGGCGGCCGCATCCAGCTGTTCGGGTCCAGCTATGGCTTCCAGCAGGCTGCGATAGGCGCTTTGGCGGTCCGCCGTCATGGCCTCGTCCTCGCAGGCGATGGCCGCCATGATGACAGCCGCCGCCGTCACCGGATCGCCGACACCCGCCAGCGGCCCGTCC
>JBATMU010000368.1:0-3931 GCA_049289995.1 Rhizobiaceae bacterium
ACCACGCCGAGGTCTTCGCCCAAAAGCGCCTGCGCCTGTTTGTAGAACGCCGCATTGGAAAAATAGTCCATCGGATGGCCGACCGGCTTGTTTTCCAGATCAGCCCAGCCGGTGCCCGGTTCGGGCGCAAAGTCCAGCCGCCCTGCCAGCACCAAACCCGCAGACGGCGACCAGGTTTCGACCGGCTCGGACGAGCCCGGCAAAACGTAAGGCAGATAGACGATCCGCTCGCTTGAAACCGCAGGGGAAGGCGCGCCGCAATCCTCGCCAATTGACACCGCTTCCACCGGCTTGTCCGTAGGTTTCCAGACGATGACCGAAGCCGGGCCGCAGGCATTGCCGCCATCACCCGCCGCATAGAGCAGCACCGCCTGCTCCTCGACCATGGCCTCCTGTTCGAACACCAGGAAATAGCCCGCCGCCAGCTGCCGCCCGTCAAAGGCCAGCACCTTTTCGCCGTCACTGTTTTCGCTGATTGTCAAAACGCCGCCGACAAAATCCCGGCGGTCCGTTTCCTCTGCAAGCACTGGCGCAGAACCGGCGAGCAAAAGCCCCGCGGCAAAAAGTGTTTTCATGAGCTCAGGCTAACGCGCCCCGCCATGCAAATCGAGAAGAATCCTCAGGCCCAGGGCCGGCTCACTGCGGCTTTTTTCTCATAGGCGTCGATGGCAGCGCCTTTTTCCATGGTCAGGCCGATATCGTCGAGCCCGTTGAGCAGGCAGTGCCGCTTGAAATCATCAAGCGTAAACGCGATCACCCCGCCATCCGGCCCGCGGATTTCCAGTTTCTCCAGATCAACCGTCACCACCGCATTGGCGCCGCGCGCCGCATCATCCATCAGCTTGGCCAGATCTTCCGGGCTGACGACGATCGGCAAAATGCCGTTCTTGAAGCAATTGTTGTAGAAAATGTCGGCAAACGAGGTCGAGATCACGCAGCGAATGCCAAAATCGGCCAGCGCCCATGGCGCATGCTCGCGGCTCGAGCCGCAGCCAAAATTGTCGCCCGCCACCAGGATTTGCGCCTTGCGCCACGCCGCCTTGTTGAGCACGAAATCCGGGTTTTCCGACCCGTCTTCGTTGAAACGCATTTCGGCAAACAGGCCCGCTCCCAGCCCGGTGCGCTTGATGGTCTTCAGATAATCCTTGGGGATGATCATGTCGGTGTCGACATTGACGATCGGCAGCGGCGCGGCAACGCCGGTGAGCGTGGTGAACTTGTCCATGGTCTGGCCCGTGATTTGTTTCCGGCCCGCCTATAAACCAAAGCGCCGCCCGCGCAAAGGGGCGGCTCTCCTCAGATCACATTCAACTCGCGGAACGGTTTGCCGTCCCTGATCCGCTCATAGCCGAACGGCGTGCAGTCAATTGTCCGGTAGCCGCCATGCACGATGTGCTCGGCAATCGCCCGCCCGGCGGCCGGGGCCTGCTGCAGGCCGTGGCCTGAAAACCCGGTGCAGAAATAAAGGTTCTGCACCTCAGGATGCGGGCCGATAATGCCGTTCTGGTCAAGCGTGTTGTAATCGTAATGCCCCGCCCAGGCCCGCGTCGCCTTGATCGCCTCAAAGGCCGGGATGCGGGCGGCGATCACCGGCCAGATCTCGTTTTCAAACAGCGGCCAGTCCGGTTCGAAATCATGCGGATCGGCAGCGCTCTCGCCCTCTTCGCTTTCCGCCCCGCCCGCCAGAAAGACCGAACCTTCCGGGCGCACGTAAATGCCGGTCGGGTCGATCACCAGCGGCATGTCATCAATTTTTTCCCGCGCCTCGAATACAAACACCGAGCGCTTGCGGCCTTCGACCGGCAGGCCGATATCGGCAGTCGCCGTCAGCGCGCCTGCATCACGGCCCGCGCAATTGACCACAATGCCCGCTTCGATCACCGTGCCGTCGGCAAGCGTTACCCCGGTCATGGCATTGCCCTTGCGGTTGAGCCGCATGATTTCCCCTTGCACGAAGGTCACCTGCCTGCCCTTCAGGCTTTTGCGGAACAGGTTCAGATAGGCATGGGCGTCAAACCAGCCCTCGCCGGTCAGTCCCAATGCGCCTGCCGCCACGCCATCCGTCTCCATCCACGGATAGCGCCGCTTCAGCGCAGCCACATTCTCCAGCACCACATTGGCGCCCTCGGCCAACTGGGTGGCATGATTGGCGCTGAGCGTTTCCAGCCCCGCCTGCCCGGCAAGGATCAGATAGCCGTTTTCGCGGAAGCCGATATCGGCGTCCTCGCCGAACACGGTCTTGAGCCTGCGGAACAGGCCGAGCGTGAACGCCGAAAGCCGGATGTTTTCGCGGATGGAAAATTGCTGGCGGATCGAGGCGCAGGACAGGGTCGTCGAGGCATGGGTGAAATGCGGGTCACGCTCGACCAGTGCGATCGTACCCTCAAAGCCTTCCTCGCGCAGGAAAAAGGCCGTCGCCGCCCCCATGATCGCCCCGCCCGCAATCACCACGTCAAACCGCATGTCATCCGCTCCAGAAAATCGTCAGCGCCAGTGCTAGGCGGAAATCTGCGTCCTGTGAAGGTGCGGCACTCGGCATTTGCGCCGCTTGCCACCGCCGCCGCATTGCCGCTAGGCTTGGCGCATGTTTCGTCCCGTCCGCGCCCGCCGTTCCGTCCTTTATGTGCCCGCGTCCAATCCGAAGGCGCTGGCCAAACTGCCGTCTCTCGATGCCGATGCCGTCATCATTGATCTTGAGGATGCCGTCGCCCCGTCCGCCAAGGAGGCGGCGCGCGAGGCGCTGCGCGGCCTGAAGGGGGTCCGCCCGCGCGGCGAACTGATCGTGCGCATCAATGCCCTGTCGTCCGAATGGGGGGCCGAGGATTTTCTTGCCGCCCGCGCCTTGAGGCCCGACGCCATTCTCTTGCCCAAGGTCGAGACGCCCCGCCATGTGCTCGACGCCATGGACGCGCTCAACGAGACCGATGCGCCGCCGGAAATCCGCCTCTGGGCGATGATCGAAACGCCGAAAGCCGTGCTCAATCTGGCGATGATTGCCGAACTGGGTGCGGCGGGCGCCGCCCGGCTTGATTGTTTCGTAACCGGAACAAATGACCTCGCCAAGGATACCGGCGTCGCCTCGCGCGCCTTCATGCTGCCCTGGCTGATGCAGATCATTCTGGCTGCCCGCGCCGCCGGGCTCGATGTCATTGACGGCGTCTACAATTCCTTTGCCGATCAGGCCGGTTTCGCCGCCGAGTGCGCGGAGGCTGCCGCTATGGGCTTTGACGGCAAGTCGCTCATTCACCCCGCGCAGATTGCCGCCGCCAATGCGGCGTTCTCGCCATCTGCAGAAGCCCTTGCCGAGGCGCATGCGCTGGTCGCCGCCTTCGCCCTGCCAGAAAATGCCGGCAAGGGAGTGATTGCCCTTGATGGCCGCATGGCCGAGCGCCTGCATCTGGCCCGCGCCGAACGGCTTCTGGCGCGCCGCCCGCTCTCCCCCCTTGCGGGGGAGATGGCCGACAGGCCAGAGGGGGTTTAGCCGTGAAAATCCGTCAAAAGGACATCGGAACCATGAAACTCTACCGTCTGCTGACCGGACCTGACACCGCCGAATTCTGCCACAAGGTCTCCGCTGCGCTTGCCAAGGGCTGGAAGCTGCATGGCGGCCCGAGCTATGCCTATGACCCGGTGTCAAAGACCATGCGCTGTGGCCAGGCCGTGGTCAAAAAGATCAAGGGCAAGACCTATGACCCTGCCATGAAGCTCGGCGAGCAATAGAGGCGGGCAGCCTGCCCATACATTTTTCCAGTTGACAGCCTAATTTGGCCTAGGGGTTGTCGTGCTCAATAATTTCATCCGCCAACTGAATCAAAAAATCAGTTGAGCGACCTTCATCTATAATTTTTGGTTGGAATATCGCTTTTTCCAAAATCTTCCTGGCAGCGGCAAAAGCGTCCATCAAATTTGGGTTCGAGGGCTGGCCTAACAC
>JBATMU010000369.1:0-12924 GCA_049289995.1 Rhizobiaceae bacterium
GCCGTGACATAGATTTCGGGCCGGAGCAGCACTGACGGCTCACCCGCCAACAGGTCGCGCAGGATGCCGCCAGCGGTGGCGGTCAACACGCCGGTGACCACGGCAATGGTCGGCGAGGCGGTCCAGGCGAGGCCCTTTGCTGCACCGAGAACGCAATAGGCCGACAGGCCGACGGCATCGAGCCAGAGCAGCAGCCGGTAGCGGCTTTCGATCAGCGGCGCCGTAAAATAGACGGCAAGGGCGGCAAGCGCGCAGACCACCAGATAGCCGGGCGCCCCCACCCAGAACACCGGCAGATGGCCCAGCACGATGTCGCGCAGCGTGCCGCCGCCAATGCCGGTTACGGCGGCAAGAAAAATGAAACCGATCAGGTCAAGCTGCTTGCGCGATGCGGCAAGCGCGCCGGTGGCGGCAAAAACCGCCACGCCGGCATAATCAAGCGCAAGAATGGGTGACATGCGAAGCTCCCTGACGGCGCAGCTTGCCGGTTTGCGCGCCAAAGGGAAGCCGGTCAGGCGTCTTTTTCTGCTTCCGGCGATCCCGGGCCGGGTTCGGCCACAGCCTTGGGCCCGCCCTTGGAGACACCGACCATGGCCGGGCGCAGCATGCGTTCGCCGATCACATAGCCATCCTGCATGACCTGCATGACCGTGTTGTTGGGCAGGTCCGTATTGGGGATTTCAAACATGGCCTGATGGAAATTCGGATCAAACCGCTCGCCCATCGGCGAGAGTTTCTTGACGCCGTGCCGTTCGAGTGCGGACAGCATGGAGCGGCCGGTGATATCGACGCCTTCGACCAGCGCCTTGATGCCGGCATCGCCCGAATCCCGCACATCGGCTGGAATGGCTTCAAGCCCGCGGGCCAGATTGTCGGAGACCGACAGCATGTCGCGGGCGAAATTGGAAATTGCATAGGCGCGGGCGTCATGCACATCGCGGGCGGTGCGGCGGCGCAGGTTTTCCATGTCGGCCATCAGGCGCAGGCGCTCGGCCTTCAGTTCCTCGTTTTCCTTGGCGAGGCGCATGAAGGCTTCGAAATCAGGCGACAGTTCCGCGTCATCCTGCGGGACGGCGGCTGCCTCCGCCAGGTCATCAGCAGCATTTTCCGGTTCGGTGTTCATGACCAAATCCTGGTTCATCAAAAGGGGTTGCAGAAGTTGATGCGGATATCGAGGTTCGCGCCGGCAAAATCAAGGGGGTGCGGCGCTCAGGCGCCGGAGAACGGTCTGGTGCGCACCTGGCTCTCGAAGCCGGCAATCAGCGGCCGGCCGGCGGCGATGGCGGCTGAAACCTCGGCCAGGGAGAGCGAGGCCTTGTGGCTTTCGGCATTGTCCCAGACTTCGGTTATCCAGATGACGTCGGCATCCGCCTCATCCTCTGCCACCACATAGGACAGGCAGCCGGGCATGGTGCGGGTGGCGCCATGCAGGATGGCCATCAGCCGGGCACGGGTTCCGGGCTGGCAGCGCAATTTGCCGATCAATCCGAACATGGCTTTCCCCTGCTGTTTCAATCAACTGAACATGCGCGAAATGACTTGCGCGGTATAATCGACCATCGGCACAATGCGCGCATAGTTGAGCCGGGTCGGGCCGATGACGCCAAGCGCGCCGATCACACGGGCATTGCCGTCATGGAACGGCGCGACGATCACGGACGAGCCAGACAGCGAAAACAGCCGGTTTTCCGAGCCGATGAAAATGCGCACCCCCGAGCCGCCTTCGGCCAGATCAATGAGCTGCAGCATGCCTTCCTTGGTCTCAAGATCATCAAACAGGTGGCGCAGCAATTCGATGTCGGCCTGCGCAGTGACGTTTTCGAGCAGATTGGCATGGCCGCGCACGATCAGCCGGGCGGGAAGGCCGCCATCAGCGCCGCCCCACAGCGCAAGGCCCTTTTGCACAAGCGCCTGCGAAAGCCCGTCAAGGGCGGTGCGGGTCTCGGCCATCAGGCGGGTGATTTCACCGCGCGCTTCGGCAAGGGTGCGGCCGCGCAGATGGGCGTTCAGAAAATTCGAAGCCTCGGTCATTTGCGAGGCGGTGACGCCGGCCGGCAGGTCGATGACGCGGTTTTCGACATCGCCAGACTGGGTGACCAGCACCGCCAGCGCCTTGCCAGGCTCCAGCTGGATGAATTCGAGATGTTTCAGCGCCGCCTCGCTCTTGGCGGCCAGAACAAGGCCCGCGCCGCGCGACAGGCCCGACAGCATCTGGCTGGCCTCGGTCAGCACGTTTTCCAGCGTGGCGCCCGAGCCTGACGCCTTGACGCGGGTTTCAATGCCAAGCCGCTCGCTTTCGGAAAGATCGCCGATCTCCATGAAGGCATCGACGAAGAACCTCAGCCCCGCCTGGGTTGGCAGGCGGCCAGCGGATACATGCGGCGCATAGATCAGGCCCAGATGCTCCAGATCGCTCATCACATTGCGGATGGTGGCTGGCGACAACGATTGCGACAGCACGCGCGCCAGATTGCGCGAGCCGACCGGTTCGCCGTCGCGCAGGTAATTCTCAACGATCACGCGGAAAATGTCGCGCGTGCGTCCATCCATCGGCGGCTGTGTGAAATTTTGAAACGGCTTTGTCATCAACCCTGTCTTTCACCGCCAAGATAGCGAGAATGGGGCGGAAGGCGCAATGGGCGTTTCCCTTTGCATCCCCGGCACGCCAAGGCTACAAGCCGCGCAGGATTTTCAGGAGAATGTGAATGCGGCCTTCCAAACGCCAGCCCGATGAACTGCGCGCCATCTCTTTCGAACGCGGCGTCTCAAAACACGCCGAAGGCTCGTGCCTGGTGAAGTTCGGCGACACACATGTGCTGTGCACGGCCAGCCTTGAGGAAAAAGTGCCCGGCTGGATGCGCAATTCGGGCAAGGGCTGGGTGACCGCCGAATACGGCATGCTGCCGCGCTCGACCGGCGACCGCATGCGGCGCGAAGCCTCAGCGGGCAAGCAGGGCGGCCGCACCATGGAAATCCAGCGGCTGATCGGCCGCTCGCTGAGGGCCGTCATTGATCCGGTAGCCCTCGGCGAAGTGCAGATCACGGTGGATTGCGATGTCATTCAGGCCGATGGCGGCACGCGCACGGCGGCCATTACCGGCGGCTGGGTGGCGCTGCGTGATTGCATCGCCTGGATGGAGGCTCGCAAAATGGCGGTGCTCGACAAGGCGCTCAAGGACAATGTGGCGGCGATTTCCTGCGGCATTCATGGCGGACAGCCGGTGCTCGATCTGGACTATGTCGAGGATTCTTCGGCAGGCGCCGACGCCAATTTCGTCATGACCGGCCGGGGCGGCATTGTCGAAATCCAGGGCACGGCCGAAAGCGGCCCGTTCTCGGAAGAGGAATTCGCCCGGCTGATGGACCTGGCCAAGAAAGGCATTGCCCGGCTGGTTGACCTGCAAAAGCTGGCGGTCAGCTAAGCCATGGCCGCGACGCACCCGGAAAATGCACCCGCCTTGCAGCCCGGCACGAAGCTGGTCGTCGCCACCCACAACACGGGCAAGCTCGCGGAAATTTCCGAGCTGATCGGCCCTTTCGGACTGAGCGCGGTCTCGGCTGGCGAACTTGGCCTGCCCGAGCCGGCCGAGACCGGCACGACCTTTGAGGAAAACGCCTACCTGAAAGCCCAAGCAGCGGCGGCGGCAACAGGACTTCCGGCCCTGTCGGATGATTCGGGACTGTGCGTGGATGCGCTCGATGGTGCGCCGGGCGTCTATACAGCCGACTGGGCGGAAAAGCCCGATGGTTCGGGACGCGACTTTCAAATGGCCATGCAAAAGGTCGAAACGGCGCTGCAGGAGGCCGGTGCAAGCCTGCCAAGGCAACGGACAGGCCGGTTTGTGGCAGTGCTGTGCCTGTGCCAGCCGGACGGCAGCGCGGAATATTTCCGCGGCGAAGTCGAAGGCACGCTTGTCTGGCCCCCGCGTGGCGACAAGGGCTTCGGCTATGACCCGGTGTTCATGCCGGACGGCCATGCCATGACATTCGGCGAAATGCCGGCTGGCGAAAAACACGGCTGGGAGGCCGGGCGCGGCGATCTCGGGCTGTCGCACAGGGCGCGGGCCTTCGCGCGCTTCGCCCGCGAGAAGCTCGGCGCCACATGACCGGTTTGTCGGAAGGACCGGGCTTTGCGGTCTATGTGCACTGGCCGTTCTGCGCCGCCAAATGCCCCTATTGCGATTTCAATTCGCATGTCCGCCATTCGCCCGTGGACCAGGAACGCTTCGCCAAGGCCATGGCGGCAGAGATGGCGGCAATGCGCCAAAAAACCGGGCCGCGCGAGGTGGTTTCGGTGTTTCTGGGCGGCGGCACGCCATCGCTGATGAAGCCCGAAACGGTGGGCGCCGTATTGGAGGCGGTGGACGCCAACTGGTCGCTGCCGGATGGCATTGAAATCACCATGGAGGCCAATCCGTCCTCGGTGGAGGCGGAGCGTTTTCGCGGCTACCGGGCGGCGGGGGTCAACCGGCTGTCGCTGGGCGTGCAGGCGCTCAATGACGCCGACCTGAAATTCCTTGGCCGATTGCATGACACGGGAACGGCGCTGAATGCCATCGGGCTGGCCCGGGACATCTTTCCGCGCCTGTCCTTCGACCTCATCTATGCGCGGCCCGGCCAGACGGAAAGCGCCTGGAAAAGCGAGCTTGAAAGGGCCATCGGTCTGGCCGCCGATCATCTGTCCCTTTATCAATTGACCATCGAGGAAGGGACGCCGTTTTTCGGCCTGCATCAAGCCGGGAAATTTGCGGTTCCGGATGCCGAGCACGCCGCGCGCCTTTATGAGCTGACGCAGGCCGTGACAGCGGACGCGGGTCTCCCTGCCTACGAGATTTCCAACCATGCCAGGCCAGGCGCCGAAAGCCGCCACAATCTCGTCTATTGGCGTTATGGCGAATATGCCGGAATCGGGCCGGGCGCGCATGGACGCTTCGTCACGGGCGGGCAGCGGGTGGTGACCTTCACCGAGAAAATTCCCGAAGCCTGGGCAGCATTGGTTGAGGCGCAGGGCCATGGGGTGACCGGCGGCGAGGTGTTGAGCGGCCAGGAAGAGGCCGATGAATTCCTGATGATGGGGCTGAGGCTGGGCGAAGGCATTGACCTTGGCCGCTATGCGGCGCTGGCTGGCCGGCCGCTTGATGCGGCGCGGATCGCCATGCTGCAGGACGAGGGCCTGGTCGCGCCGGTTGGCAATTCTCGGCTCAGGGCCACGCCTTCCGGCATGCTGGTTCTGGATGCGCTGGTCGCCGATCTGGCACGCTGATCCTCAGGCCGGCTGAACGCCATTTTTTCGCGCCTGCGGCTTGCGGGCAAGCCAAAGGGTGAAATCCCGGGCTTGTCCGGATTTGCCGAGCCGAACTTGCGGTTTCAGTGCTGTCTCCATCCTGCCCCAAGGGGTCCAGATGGTGACGGGTGTCTGGTCAGGTTTGGTGCGGTTCATGGCTTTGCTCCAAATCAACCCCTCGCAGGATATTTGGGAAGCAATTGTGTTTTTCCGGAGTCCGCCCGTTCACATCAATTTTATCAAACTTTGGGCGCTTGTTTGAAGCCGTGCGGAAACCGGTTACAGATGCAGGGCAACTTTCCGCCTGGAAACCTGGCGCCGGCTCCCGGTGAAAAACGTCAAGGATGATTGAGCCAATGGGTAATGCTGACGGGCCGCTTGGCCCGCGCCACTACGTGGTTGGCGGTACGCCGATGACGGCACGGCCGATCGATCCGGGCTTGCATCTGGTCGCCACGCCGATCGGCAATCTCGGCGACATGACGCTGCGCGGGCTGGAGACGCTGGCGGCTGCCGACGTCATTGCCTGCGAGGATACACGGGTGACGCGGGTGCTGCTGGACCGCTATGGCATTGCCAGCCGGCCCCATGCCTATCATGAACACAATGAAGCGGAAGCCGGGCCAAAATTGCTGGCGGCGCTTCAATCGGGCAAGAGCGTGGCTTTGGTTTCCGATGCCGGGACACCGTCGGTCTCCGATCCGGGCTTCCGGCTGGCAGGGCAAGCCATTGCCGCAGGAATCCGTGTCATTCCGGTCCCCGGTGCATCGGCGGTGCTGGCTGCTCTGATTGGTTCTGGATTGGCCACCGACACGTTTCTGTTTGGCGGCTTTCTGCCAACAAAGGATCAGGCGCGAAGGGCGCGGCTTGCCGAATTGGCCCTAGTCCCGGCATCGCTGGTGTTTTTTGAATCGCCGCAGCGGATCGCCGCGAGCCTTGCCAACATGGCCGACGTTCTGGGCGGCGAACGGCAGGCCGTGGTGGCGCGCGAACTGACCAAGACATTCGAGGAATTCCGGCGGGGCAGCCTTGCTGAACTGACCGCGCATTATGACGAAGCCGCGAGGCCCAAGGGCGAAATTGTCGTCTGCATTGCCCCGCCCCTGCCGAAGGCCGCCATGGATGCCAGCGATATCGACGCGCTGCTGACCGGGTTGGCGGCTGAAATGCCGGCGTCCAAGGCGGCGGCGGAGGCTGCGCGGCTGAGCGGGCGGCCAAAACCTGAGCTTTACCAGCGGCTTCTGACGCTGAAGGACAAGGCATGACCCGCAAGCTCGAAGCCTATCGGCGCGGCCATGCCGGCGAATGGCTGGCGGCGCTGGCCTTGCTGCTGAAAGGTTATCGCATTCTGGCCCGGCGGCACCGCACAAAACTCGGCGAGATCGACCTGATCGTGCGGCGCGGCGATCTGGTCGCCATGGTCGAGGTCAAGGCGCGGCGCACGCTGACCGAAGCGATGGAGGCAGTGAGCCCGCTGGCCGAAAGGCGCATTTCGGCGGCCGCCGACCTGTGGCTCGCCCGCCAGAAAGATCATGCCAAGCTGTCAATCCGCTTTGACCTTGTTGCGGTTCTGCCCTGGCGATGGCCGGTGCACATCGAAAACGCCTGGCAGGGGCGCTAAAGCATTTCAACGCGGCGAGACAACCATTTGCAGGCCGCCCTGCGGCTGGGTTGTCAGCTTCTGGACCGGCCAGGGCTGCGGCGCGCCGGGCGCCATGTCAAAACGCCAGCGTTTCATCAGGCTGGCCATGGCGATGACCGCTTCCTGCATGGCGAAGGCCGCGCCGATGCAGATGCGCGGGCCGACCCCGAAGGGCAGATACTGGAACCGGTCAATCCTGTCGCGGTTTTCCGGCCAGAAGCGCGAAGGAACAAACGCCTCGGGATCGTCCCAGTAAAGACGGTGGCGATGAACCGTCCAGGGCATGACCAGGACCTGCGTGCCCGGCTTGATGTCCAGCGTCTTGTAGCGGTCAGGCGCCACGGCCTCGCGGTTGATGGAGGGTGCGGGCGGATAGAGCCTGAGCGCCTCTTCAAAGGCGGCGCGGGCATGGGGCATGGCGTCAAGCCAATCATAGGGATCAGCATGGGTGCGGGTGACGCGGTCCACCTCGTCCTCAATGCGGGCGCGTTCCTCGGGCGCATTGGCGAGGCAGTAAAAGGTCCAGCCCAAGGCGCGCGCCGTGGTTTCATGGCCCGCGCCGATGAAGGTGATGATATTGTCCTCAACCTCGGCGCGGGTCAGCCCATCCGGCTTTTCGGCCGCCAGAAGCAGGGTCAGGAAATCATCCGGCACATTGCCGCCGCCGTCCATCTTGTCGCGACGCATCTGCATGGTCTGGCTGACGATCTGGCGGAAAAAGGCAAGGGCCGAGCGGCCGCGCAGCCGGGTCAGGCGCGGCAGCCAGTCCGGGGCCGCCAGAAGATCGAGCGGATCAACCCGGCCCATGGTTTCCAGAAGCCGTTCGACGCGGGTGCCGAAACTGTCCGGTTCACCGGCGATCTCGTTGGAAAACAGCGTCTCGGCCAGGATTTCATAGGTGAGCTGGGTCATGTCATGGGAAAGATCAAACGCGCCGAAGCGCGCCTGATAGCCATCGGCGAAACGCTCGGCGCAGCGCAGCATGGGGTCGGCAAAGCCGCGGATGTGGCGCGGCGTAAACACCGGCGCCAGGGCCCTGCGCGAGCGCTTCCACACGTCGCCTTCGGCGGTCAGCAGGCCGTCGCGCAGGATCGGGCGCAGGATCTTCTGGCGCACCCGGGCCATTTTGTAGTTCTGCTGGTTGTCGACCAGAACATGGCGGATCAGGCCCGGATCATTGGCGATGACCAGCGGGCCGCCAACGCCTGACACCGAAATCCACGGTTCGTTGTAGGACGGCTCGCCCCAAAGTTCGAGCGGATTGCGGTAAACAACGCGGATCAGTTCGATAAGCGACGGCGGCGAGGTCCGCGGCTTGGGTGCGGGCGGGCGAAACGGGGCGGGTCTTGCATCCACGCGGCAAACTCCTGCATCGGATAGAGCGAACATAGGCCTGCGGTGCGTTTGGACAAGTACGCCTTCAGCGCTGCCAATGCGGCCAGCGGCGGCGCATGAGCGTCACCGCCGCAGGCAGGCCGATCATCAGCAGGAAAATGCGCAAAATATGGTGGGCGGCAACAAGGGCCGGATTGACGCCGAGCGCAATGGCAAGCGCCGCCATGGCTTCCACCGCGCCGGGCGCATAGGCGAAGAAGACATTGGATGTCTGTGCGCCGGAGAGCTGTGCAGCAAGCCAGGCGAACCCGAAGGCGATCAGCACGGCAGCGAAGGTCGCGGCAATCGAGCCCAGCGCGTGGCGGATGAATTCATCACGGGTGACGCCGGCAAATCGCGTGCCGATATTGGCGCCGACACCGATGATGGCGGCTATCAGCAGCATGGGAGGAGCCGCCCCGTGGGCGTAGCCTGTTGCATGGGAAACCGAGCTGACCAGGATGCCGGCGATCAGATAGGGTGCGGGCGAGCGCAGCCGTGAAAGCGCAAAACCGGCGGCTGTGGCGGCAAGCACGACCAGGAGAAACTGCAGCGGCGGCATGACGGCCTGCGAGGTGAGCCTTGAGGGATCGCCGCCGTAGCCCGCCAGCCCGATGAGAACCGGCAGGAGCGTGACGATCAACGCCAGCCGCATGGATTGCAGGATGGCGACGCCGCGCGGATCGCCAAAGCCTGATTCGGCGAGCGCCAGCGTCATCGACAGCGCGCCCGGCGAGGTGCCGACAATTGCCGTTGCCGGATCAATGCCGAAAAAGCGAACAAGCATCCAGCTGTTGAAGGCCATGATGACGATGATGGCGAGCGCCAGCATGAGAAAGCTCACGCTGTTTTGCGCGGCCAGCGCCAGGAAACCGGGCGAGATGCCGGCGCCAAGCGAAATGCCCAAGATCACGAAAGCGCCATCGCGCAGCGCGGCCGGTACGCGCACCGGCAGGCCGAGAGCCACCAAGAGGATGGTTGTGCTGGCCGCACCGACCAGCCAGCCCGCACTGACACCGAGCGACTGGACACCAAAGCCGCCCAAGGCTGCGGCGAGAAGTGTCAGCCCTGCCCTGAGGGCCAGACGCGCCCGGCCATCATCGTGGATCATCTGGGAATTCCGGTTTGCCCCCTTGTCGGCCACAGAGCCGATTCTGGCAAGGGTGAGGCAGGCAGTCCGATGATGGCGGCGCGGCAAGACGCTGGTTGAAATGGAGCAGATTCGCCATTAGATTTGGCGTGCTATGACGATTTGGCGGAAACGCAGGCGGGAAAGTGACGGCGGCCCTTGGCCCGGCATGCGCTTGCTGTTGGGTTTTGCGCTGTTTTTGGCGTTTTCGGTTCAACCGCTTTGTCTTGCAGCATTCGATGCCGGGCAGGCTTCCGTGCAGCATGCCGCACATTCCGGCGGCGCGGCCGAAAAAGCGGCACATACCGGTAAAATGGCGGCGTGCGCGGCGGCGTGCACAATGCCTGCGGTTGTTTCGCCGGTCGGCGCCGATATTGCTGGCGGCTTCAGACAAGTCCATGCCGTCCCGGAAGCCCGCCCATTCGCCTTTCAGGCGCCGGCCCCCGGGCCGCGCCCGCCCAAACCGATGTTCCTGACCGCTTGAGCCTGCGCCTTTGGGCGCGCTGCAATCATCATTCAGGATTTTGACCATGACCCATGCTCTGACCCGGCGTGCCGCCTTGCGGCTCGGCCTTGCCTCATTTCTTGCAACTCCCTTTCTCCTTGGCGGCGCACGAGCTGCACAAAGCGGCCCGCCATTACCCATGCCACCTCTGTTGGAACCCGACGCATCGGGAAAGATCGCGCTGCGCATGGCTAGGGGCCGCCACAGTTTTATGCCCAGCGCATCCATCGCTTCTGCGGGCATAAACGGACCATTTCTCGGACCGCTCGTGCGGGTGCGCAATGGCACGAACGTCATATTTGCCGTTGAAAACGCCCTCGGCGAAATCACCACGCTGCACTGGCATGGGCTGTTTGCGCCCTCCGAACAGGATGGCGGTCCGCACAATGTGATCGCACCTAGCGCAATTTGGCAGCCGGTTATCGCGATTAACCAGCCGGCATCTTTCAACTGGTTTCACCCGCATGTGCATGGCGAAACGGCGCGGCAGGCGCATCTGGGACTGGCTGGCCTTCTTGCCGTCACCGATGGCGGCGACCGCGAACGCGGCTTGCCGTCCCGCCACGGCATCGATGATCTGCCTTTGATCCTGCAGGACAGGCGGGTGCTGGACGGCGAAACGCCCTATACGCCCGACATGATGGATGTGATCCATGGCTTCCGGGGCACGCATATCGCCGTCAACGGCGCGATTGGCCCGGTCGCCCCTGTTCCCGCCGGTCTGGTGCGGCTGCGTTTTCTCAACGCCGCCAATGCCCGAAACTTCCATCTTCGGTTCGCCGATGGCCGGCCGATGCATGTCATCGCCTCAGATGGCGGTTTTCTTGCAAAACCGGCGGAAACGGCCTTGCTGACCATCGCGCCCGGCGAGCGCTACGAGGTGCTGGCCGATTTTTCGGACGGTACACCGGTCAACCTGGTCACCCTGCCCGATGACAATGGCAAGTTCGGCATGGGCATGATGGACAGGATGAAGGCGTTTGCCTCGTCGCTGGCCGCCGACGAGGCGCATGTGATGGCGTTTGCGCCCGATGCCGGCATTGCCGCCGATTTACGCGCGCTGCCCGGCAGCCTCGATGATCCCGGAATGGCCGATCCGGCGAAAGCCGAAAAGCGCCGCGATTTCCTGTTTGACGAGCGGCTTGCAGAAAACATGGCGGCCATGATGCAAGGCGGCCAAATGGGCGGCGGCATGATGGGTGGTCAGATGGGCGGCATGGACCATTCCGCCCATGCCGGGCGCGCACTGGGCGAGACGGGACCGGCAGTACACGCCATGACATCGGGGATTGCCATGGCAATGGCCGGAGCACCGTTCGACATGGGGCGCATCGACGTCGAGGCGAGGCTGGGAAGTGACGAAATCTGGACGCTTTCCACGCAGGAAATGGCGCATCCGTTTCACATCCACGGCGCGTCATTCCGTGTCCTGACGAAGAACGGCAAAGCGCCGGACATATGGGAAACCGGCTGGAAGGACACCGTTCTGGTCAGCGGCAAAGCCGAGCTTCTGGTTCGCTTCAACCGGCCTGCGGCAAAGGAAAAGCCCTTCATGTTCCACTGCCATATCCTCGAACACGAGGATGCCGGCATGATGGGGCAATTCATCACCGCTTAGGCGGTGAAAACGCTGCTGGAGACCCGGCCCGGATTTGGAAATCCGGGCCTTATGGCCTAATGTGACATCATCCCGCGCGCGTGATTCGCGCCTCGTCGCGCACTGTTGCGCCGATAGAGAAAAAAACGGAATTCCATGACCGAAACCCCAGAAAACCTGCCCGGCGCGCCTGCCGAATATGGCGCGGATTCCATCAAGGTTCTGAAAGGGCTCGACGCCGTGCGCAAGCGGCCGGGCATGTATATCGGCGACACCGATGACGGCTCGGGCCTGCACCACATGGTCTATGAAGTGGTGGACAACGCCATCGACGAGACGCTGGCAGGGCACGCCGATCTGGTGACCGTCACGCTCAATCCGGACGGCTCTGTCACCGTCACCGACAATGGCCGCGGCATTCCGACCGACATGCATGACGAGGGCGTTTCCGCCGCCGAAGTCATCATGACGCAGCTGCATGCGGGCGGCAAATTCGACCAGAATTCCTACAAGGTTTCCGGCGGCCTGCATGGCGTCGGCGTGTCGGTCGTCAATGCGCTGTCGGTGACGCTGAAGCTGAAGATCCGCCGCAATGGCAAGATCCACGAAATGTCCTTCACCCATGGCGATGCCGATGCGCCGCTGGCGGTGACAGGAACCTATGTCGAGGACCGCCAGCCGGGCGTCAACGAAGGCCGCTCGGGAACGGAAGTGACGTTCCAGCCGTCGACGGAGACGTTCACGCATATTGATTTTGACTATCAGACGCTGGAGCACCGCCTGCGCGAACTGGCGTTCCTCAATTCGGGCGTGCGCATCATCCTGACCGATGCGCGCCATGCCGACATCAAGCGGGTGGAACTGCACTATGAAGGCGGCATCGGTGAATTCGTCAAATATCTCGACCGCGCCAAGAAACCGCTGGTCGACAAGCCGATCTCGCTGTCGTCGGAAAAGGACGGCATCACGGTTGAAGTGGCGATGTGGTGGAACGATTCCTACCATGAAAACGTGCTGTGCTTCACCAACAACATTCCGCAGCGCGACGGCGGCACGCATCTGGCAGGCTTTCGCGGCGGCTTGACGCGGCAGGTGGTCGGCTATGGCGAAAGCTCCGGCATGACCAAGAAGGAAAAGGTGGCGATCACCGGCGACGATTGCCGCGAAGGGTTGACGGCCATCCTGTCGGTAAAGGTTCCGGATCCGAAATTTTCCTCGCAAACCAAGGACAAGCTGGTTTCATCCGAGGTGCGGCCCGTGGTGGAAAGCCTGGTCAATGAGGCGCTTGGCTCGTGGCTGGAAGAGCATCCGGCCGAAGCGCGGGTGCTGATCGGCAAGGTCATCGAGGCGGCGGCGGCGCGCGAGGCGGCGCGCAAGGCGCGCGAGCTGACAC
>JBATMU010000370.1:0-15088 GCA_049289995.1 Rhizobiaceae bacterium
GGGGGGGGGGGGGGCGCCCCCGCCCCCCACACGGCCGCGAACGCGGCGGTGACCTGCGCTACAACATGGAGATCTCCCTTGAGGAGGCCTATGCGGGCAAGACCGCGCAGATCCGCGTGCCAACAACGATTTCGTGCGAAACCTGTTCGGGCACCGGCGCCAAGCCCGGCACCCAGCCGGTGACCTGCGCCATGTGCCAGGGCTCGGGCCGCGTGCGCGCTGCCCAAGGGTTTTTCTCGATCGAACGGACCTGCCCGACCTGCCAGGGCCGCGGCCAGACAATCAAGGATCCCTGCGTCAAATGCTCGGGCCAAGGCCGGGTCACGCAGGAGCGCTCCCTGTCGGTCAATATTCCAGCCGGCATCGAGGACGGCACCCGCATCAGGGTGGGCGGCGAAGGCGAGGCAGGACTGCGCGGCGGACCATCCGGCGATCTCTACATCTTCCTGTCGGTCAAGCCGCATGACCTGTTCCAGCGTGACGGCGCGGATCTCTATTGCAAGGCGCCGATATCCATGGTGACTGCGGCGCTTGGCGGGGCGTTTGAAATGGCTACGCTCGACGGCACCCAGACCCGGGTCAAGGTGCCGGAAGGCACCCAGAACGGCCGCCAGTTCCGCCTGAAGGGCAAGGGCATGCCGGTCATGCGCCAGCCCAATATCGGTGATCTCTATGTGCAGGTCGATATCGAGACGCCGCAGAACCTGTCCAAGCGCCAGCGCGAATTGCTCGAAGAATTCGAAAGCCTGTCCAGCAAAGAAAACAGCCCGAAATCGGAAGGGTTTTTCGCGCGCATGAAAGACTTCTTCGATTCGCTCGGCGAATAATTGCCTGCGCCCTTGCCAGCATGCCGGCCAATGCGTGATAAGGCGGCTTGAAAGCAGAGGGCAGCGCAATGACCGGAAATGAAGCCATGCCGCCAAAGCCCGGAACGTCGCGCATCGAGGCCATGCGGCATGCGTTTCACGCGCGCTTTGGCGATGATCTCAGGTTCCTGCGCGGCCTGATCGAAACACCGAAAACCGTCGGCGCGATCCTGCCGACCGGACCGGTGATGGCGGCGCGCATGGCCAGCGTCGTGCGGCCGGATCAGCCCTTGCGGGTGCTGGAGCTTGGTCCGGGAACGGGCGTCATCACCGACGCAATCCTCAAGACCGGGCTTGCGCCGGAAAAACTGCTCTGCGTGGAATTTTCGCAGGATTTTGCGCGCCATCTCAGGCAGCGCTATCCGCAAGTCACCGTTTTGACCGGCGACGCATTTGCGCTTCGGCATACGCTGGGGGCGCATGCCGATGAGACATTTGATTGCGTAGTGTCGGCGCTGCCGCTTCTCAATTTCACGCCGGACGAGCGCAGCGGGTTGATCGACGCGCTGCTCGACCGCGTGCCGCCGGGCCGCCCGGTCATCCAGTTTTCCTATGGACCGCGCTCGCCGGTGCCGCCGCTGCGCGGCCGCTTCACCACAGAGCGCTATGATTTCGTGCTGCGCAATGTGCCGCCCGCGCAATTGTGGCTGTTCAAGCGCGCCGCCCCGCTCTGAAAGGTTTCTTCATGCAAGCCAAAATTCTGGTGTTTGCCGGTTCCATCCGCACGGGCGCCTTCTCCGGCAAAACCGCTGACGCCGCGCAGAAGGAATTGGCACTCCAGGGGGCGGAGGTGACGCGCATTGCGCTGGCCGACTTTCCGCTGCCCTTGATGGACGAGGATCTGGAAGCCGAAAAGGGCATTCCGGACAATGCCGTAAAACTGGCGCGGATGATCGCCGCCCATGACGGCATGCTGATCGCCAGCCCAGAATACAATGGCTCGATCCCGCCGCTTCTGAAAAACGTCATCGATTGGGTCAGCCGCGTGTCGCGCGACAACGGCAGGCCTCTCAAGCCCTATTCAGGCATGAATGCGGCTCTTTGCTCGTCGTCCAACGGCAATTTTGCCGGCATCCGAGCCCTCAACCATTTGCGCGCCATTCTGGCCCATGTCGGCGTTCAGGTGGTTTCCGAGCAATGCTCGATCGCCAATGCCGATCACGCCTTTGACGAGAACGGCGATTTCCGTGACGAACGCTCGCGTCAGGTGATGACCTCTGTCTGCCGGTCCTTGATTGCCCAATGCGGATTGCGCGCCGATCTCGACCGGTGATGCTGATCTATCTCACCCATCCGCAGGTCCGCATCGACCCGGCCGCACCTGTGCCGGAGTGGAGCCTTTCCGAACTCGGCGTCTCACGTCTTGCAGGCCTTGCCGGACGTCCATGGCTTGGGCAAATTACGGCAATATTCTCGAGCATGGAGACCAAGGCGATGGAGGCCGCAGCCATCCTTGGCAGGCTTGCCGGAATTGGGGTCAAGGCCTTGCCAGACATGGGTGAGAATGACCGATCGGCAACCGGGTTTTTGCAACCTGTTGAATTTGAAGCGGCGGCGGACCAGTTTTTTGCCCAACCCGAAGCAAGTTTCCGCGGATGGGAACGGGCCGTGGATGCCCAGGCGCGGATAAGCGCAGCAGTTGACAGGGCGCTGGCAAATGCGCCTTTGGCTGCCAACATTCTGTTTGTCGGGCATGGCGCGGTCGGAACCTTGCTCAAGTGCAGCCTGACCGGAAAGCGGATTTCACGGAGCGAAGACCAAAAACCCGGCGGCGGACAGGTTTTCGCATACGATCTTGCCGGCAAGCGGCTGGCATGCGACTGGACCCCGGTCGAAGATTGGAAAGGTGAGCTGTCATGAACAAGGTCCGCAACAAGCTGATCGTGGCGCTCGACGTTTCCTCAACCGCGGAGGCGGAAGCTGCCGTGCGGACGCTGGGCGAGACCGTCAGCTTCTACAAGATCGGCTACCAATTGGCCTATTCCGGCGGGCTGGGCTTTGCCCGCGAGCTGGCCGAACAGGGCAAGTCGGTGTTTCTCGACATGAAACTGCTCGACATTGACAACACGGTCGCCAAGGCAACCGAAGCCATTGCACGCATGGGCGTGCAGATGCTGACGCTGCACGCCTATCCCAAGGCGATGGCCGCCGCAGTGGCAGCCGCTGACGGCTCGGGCCTGTGCCTGCTCGGGGTGACGGTGCTGACCTCGATGGATGATGGCGATCTTGCCGACGCCGGTTATGGTTTGACGGCTGCAAGACTGGTCGAACGACGCGCTGCGCAAGCAAGGGATGCGGGCATGGGCGGCATTGTCTGTTCGGCCGAAGAAGCTGGCGCCATGCGCGGCCTCATTGGCCCGGACATGGCGATCGTCACACCCGGCATACGGCCCGCCGGCGGCGACAAGGGCGACCAGAAGCGGGTGATGACGCCACAAGCCGCGATGCGGGCCGGGGCCAGCCATCTGGTGGTCGGGCGGCCGATCATGGGCGCGGTTGACAAGAAAGCCGCAGCTGAGACAATTCTTGCCGAGATGGCTGGTGCCTGACCGGCAAGAGGGAGGCGTACAATGTCCAAAGGCTACTGGATTGCCCGGGTCGATGTGCGGCAGCCGGAACGCTATGGCGAGTATGTGGCAGCCGCCAAGCCTGCCTTCGAGAAATATGGCGCGAAATTTTTGGCGCGCGGCGGTGCCTGCGAAGCGCTGGAAGGCGTCGGGCGGCAGCGCAATGTCGTCATCGAATTTGCGAACCTGCAGACGGCGCGCGATTGCTACAACAGCCCGGAATACCAGATTGCCGCGGCCATCCGCCGGCAGATTGCCGATGCCGAAATGCTGATTGTCGAGGGCGTGGACGGCTGAAACAGGCAAATTGAGCGCTGTTTCGCCTGAAAATTGCCTTCCGTTTGGTCGCTTTCATGCGACCAATGTCCCGTTTGTGCATGTTGCAATGCAAAATAATGCTGCTAGCCTGCTGCACAGCACAATGGTTTGCCGGCCAGCCATCTTTGGCCTTCACGAACAGCGCGGGGCATCATGTTTTACAAGCTCTATGAAATGAACCATGCCGCCCTGCAGCCGTGGCGGGCTGTCGCCGACGCAACGCGGCTTTTGTACAAACACCCGCTCAATCCGATGTCGCGTACCCCGTTTGGCCGTTCGATGGCGGCGGGCGCCGAACTGTTCGAGAGGATGACCCGGGTCTACGGCAAACCGGGTTTTGGCCTGGCGACAACGCCGATCGACGGGCAGGCCATCGCGGTGACCGAAAAAACCGTGTGGTCACGGCCATTCTGCAATCTGGTCCATTTCGAACGCGCCGCGCCGCGCAAGGGTGATCCGAAGCTTTTGATCGTCGCGCCAATGTCGGGCCATTATGCCACGCTGTTGCGCGGAACGGTCGAAGCGCTTTTGCCGGAAGCCGAGGTCTACATCACCGATTGGCAGGATGCGCGCACCGTGCCCGTCTCTGATGGCCATTTCGATCTCGACGACTATATCGACTATGTCATCGACATGCTGCATGTGCTTGGGCCGGACACCCATGTCATGGCCGTCTGCCAGCCCTCCGTGCCGGTTCTGGCGGCAGTGGCGGTGATGGAGCGGCGCGGGGACATCTGCGCGCCGTCCTCCATGACCCTGATGGGCGGGCCGATCGACACGCGCATCAATCCGACTGCGGTCAACAAGCTGGCCGAGGACAAGGGCATCGATTGGTTCCGCAGCAATGTCATCATGCAGGTGCCGTGGCCGCATCCGGGCTTCATGCGCGATGTCTATCCGGGCTTTCTGCAATTGTCGGGCTTCATGAGCATGAATCTCGACCGCCACATCGTCGCACACCGCGAATTTTTCCTGCATCTGGTCAAAAATGACGGCGATTCAGCTGAAAAGCACCGCGAATTCTATGACGAATACCTGGCGGTCATGGATCTGACGGCCGAATTCTACCTGCAAACGGTCGATACGGTGTTTGTGCGGCATGCTTTGCCCAAGGGCGAAATGACCCATCGCGGCGAACCGGTTGACCTCAAGGCCATCCACAACGTGGCGCTTTTGACGGTGGAAGGCGAAAACGACGACATTTCCGGCCTTGGCCAGACGGAAGCAGCCCAGCATCTGTGCGTGAACATACCGGACGCCATGCGGCTGCATTACATGCAGCCCGATGTCGGCCATTACGGCGTGTTCAATGGCTCGCGCTACCGGGCGGAGATCGCGCCGCGCATCACCGCTTTCATGGCGGCGCACGGCAAGGCGGGGCGCAAGGCCAAGCCGCGGCTGGTGAAATCGGCCTGAAAGGGCTGATTTGCGCCAATCAATCGGGACCATCGGTGTTTTTGGGACTGGTTTCGCCAGAAATCAGATTGGCGCCGTGTTGCGCAAAAGCTGCGCGCGGTAACCATGTTGAGCCGTAATGCCCGCCCCAAAGCTGGCGCAGATTGACAAGACAGGCTTTCGGTCCTTAACCTTTCCTTAACGATTGCGGCGTTTTCGGGGTTGGGTTCATGGCAGGCTGGCGGCATTTGTATCACATTGCGGCCATGGCCTGCCTCACCGGCGTGCTTGCTATTGCGGTTCCGGCTTCCGGCCCGGCATCAGCCGCCAAGCGGCAGGTTGCGGAAAAAGCCGCCAAAGCTCCCGCCGCTGACATGATGGTGACCGGCTCACTGACCACGCAGCCGATCGGCCATTACCGTTTTTGCAAGGCCAATCCGCGCGAATGCCTGATCCGCCCCGATGATTCAGGTCCGGCCACGCTGACCCCGAAGCTGTGGAAGACCGTTTCGTCGGTCAATGTGCGGGTCAATGCGGCCATCCAGCCGATGAATGATTTCGACATTTACGGCGAGGATGAGGTCTGGGCCTATCCGGACGCTGCGGGCGATTGCGAGGATTATGTACTGCTCAAGCGGCGCTTTTTGAACAATGCCGGCATTTCGCTCGCCAATCTCTTGATTACCGTGGTGCGCAAGCCGGATGGCGAGGGCCATGCCGTGTTGACGCTGCGCACCGACAAGGGCGATTACGTGCTCGACAATTTGACCGACAGCGTGAAGCTGTGGGACACGACCGGCTATCGCTATCTCAAGCGGCAGGCCGCCGATGACACCGGCCGCTGGGTGTCGATCCGTTCGGGTTCGGCGGTTTCCGTCGGCTCTGTGGACTGACCGGCCGCCCAGGCTTTGTTGAAGCCGCTTGTTTTTACCTCAACGCCGTGCGCTAGGCCGGGCACACTTGTTGCCCGCCGCCAGCCGCTCTCGCCACCCGGGTGAAAACTGCCTTCTTCCGTCCGGTTGTTCAGGCCGCCTGAACCAGCCGGTCTGATGTGACGCGGTAGGAAATGGCCTCGGCCAGATGGATGCGGCCGACAGAGTCCGCTCCGTCAAGATCGGCGAGCGTGCGCGCCACTTTCAGGACCCGGTGATAGGCGCGCGCCGAAAAGCCGAGCTTTTCGCTGGCATCGGCCAATAGGGCTGCACCTGCCGCATCGGGTGCGGCAATCGTCTCGATCAGCGCGGTTGCGCATTGGGCATTGGTCATGATGTCGGGTTCGCCAAGCTCCTCGAAACGCCGGCGCTGGATAGCGCGGGCGCTCGCGACGCGGGCAGCGACCGCCGCACTCGATTCGGCAGCGGCAGGGCGGATCAGGTCGGAGGTCGAGACCGCCGGAACCTCGATCCTGAGATCGATCCGGTCCATCAAGGGTCCCGATATGCGGCCCTGATATTCCTCCCGGCAGCGAGGGCCGCGCGCGCAGCGATGGCCGGGCTCGCCCGCCATGCCGCATTTGCACGGGTTCATGGCCGCCACCAATTGAATGCGGGCCGGATAGGTGACGCGGTGATTGACGCGCGCGATCATGCAGTCGCCGGTCTCCAGCGGCTGGCGCAGGGAATCGAGCACCTGGGCGTGGAATTCGGGAAACTCGTCGAGAAACAGCACGCCATTGTGGGCGAGCGACACTTCACCCGGCCTGGCCCGCATGCCGCCGCCAACCATGGCTGCCATTGAAGCGGAATGGTGCGGGGCGCGGAACGGCCGCCGGTCGGTGAGCTTGCCGCCCTGCAATTCGCCCGCCATGGAGGCAATCATTGAAACTTCCAGCAATTCGCGCGGCGACAGCGGCGGCAGGATGGAGGCAAGGCGTGCTGCCAGCATGGATTTGCCCGAGCCTGGAGGGCCCGACATCAACAGGTTATGCCCGCCGGCTGCCGCCACTTCCAGCGCCCGTTTGGCGCTTTCCTGGCCCTTGATGTCGGCCAAATCAGGCAGATTTCCGGCCTGCGGGCGGATCACCGCTTCGGGCCGCGACAGAACCTGGGTGCCGCGGAAATGGTTGGCCATGGCGATCAGGCTGCGCGGGGCGAGAATATCCATGCCTGCCCCCGCCCAGGCAGCCTCCGGTCCGCAGGCGGCCGGGCAGATCAGGCCCTTGCCCTGCGCATTGGCCCCGATGGCGGCCGGCAGCACCCCCGCGACGGGTGCAATTGTCCCGTCGAGCGACAATTCGCCAAGCACGACATAGCCTTGCAGGGCGTCACCGGGAATGGCGCCGAGCGCAGCCATCAGGCCGAGCGCGATCGGCAGGTCATAATGGCTGCCCTCCTTTGGATGATCGGCAGGGGCGAGATTTATGGTGACTTTTTTGGGCGGCATGGACAGGCCCGAGGCATGCAGCGCCGCTTGAACGCGCTCGCGGCTCTCGGCCACGGCTTTATCGCCAAGGCCGACAATATGCATGCCGACCTTTCCGGGCGCCACCATGACCTGCACGTCGACCGGTACGGCCTCAATGCCCTGGAATGCAATTGTGCTGACCCGCGCAACCATGTGCCGCTCCCCTTCGCCGCAGAACAAGATGTTCCTTTTTTGTTCGCATACGTCAAGCGATTTTTTCAACCGGGCCGGGCATGATGGGGCAGACACACCGAATCCAGCCGCCGCTTGCGGCAAATATTTTTGGCCGCCTCTTGCAAGAGCATATCTAAGATATATCTTAGCGCTATCGTAACGCAGAAAGGAACCCACATGTCTTACGAATCCCACGCTGCCGGCGCGGATGCCGGCCAACATGGCTTCCGCCGCCCGTTCGCTCCTGAAGGCGACATGTTCGGCTGGGCCAAAACGCCGGGCTTCAACCCGCTCAAGCTGGTCGCCGTGGTCGGCGGACTGGCGATCTTCCCGCCGCTCGGGCTTGCCGCCCTTGCCTATTTCATCTGGAACGGGCGCCGCGCATGGCGGCATGGCGAAGGGAGGCACGGCGAAGGCTGGCACGGCTCCGGCCGCCATTGCGGACGCGGACGCATGGGCCGCACAGGCAATGCCGCCTTCGACGAGCACCGCGCCAAGGTGATGGAAGACCTCGACGCAGAGCGCGAAGCGTTCTTTGCGCACCGCGCCGAGCAGCGCCGCCAGCGCGACGAAGCGGCGTTTGAAGCCTTCAAGGCCGAGCGCGCCAAGGCGCAGGCCGACAAAAAATAACGCTTGCGGCCCTGCCCGCTTGCCGGGCAAATGAAACACCCCGTGCCGCTTGCCGGCGCGGGGTTTTGGCCGAATGAGGACGCGATGGGCAAGGATGATGCGGGCTGCGGCCCGAAATGGGGCTGGTCCCGCATGGGCAAGCATGCCCCGCCCTGGGCGCGGGGCGGACCGTTTTCCATGGGCTTTGGGGGCGGCGGCCCTGAACGCGGCCAGCGGCTGTTCGCCCAGGGTGATCTCAGGCTCCTCTTGCTGGCGCTGATCGCCGATCAGCCGAGCCATGGCTATGATCTCATCCGCACCATTGAAGCGCGGTTTGGCGGCGCTTATTCGCCCAGTCCAGGCGCCATATATCCGACGCTGACGCTTCTGGAGGAACAGGACCTTGCCGCAGCCGAGAGCGGCGCGGGCGGCCGCAAATCCTATGCGGCAACGCAGGCCGGGCGCGAATTCCTCGCCGCCAACGCCACGCAGGTGCGCGAGCTGATGGAGCGCATAAGCAAGATGGCGGCGGCAAAATCGGCAAGCCCGCTGCCGGAATCCATTGCGCAGGCCGTGGCGCTGATGCGGCAGGCCATCATGGCCAAGAGCTGGGACGCCGGAGAGGCCGCGCGGGTGGCGGCCATTGTCCGCAAGGCGGTCAGCGAGATCATATCCGGCGAAACGAAATAAAGCCTGAACCGCCGTCCTTGCGGCCAAACCGCGAACGGGCATGGAACATCCGCAACCGCGCGAATGCAATCCGGTTGCGGCCGGTTGCGCGTGCGGAACAAACGCACTGACGCCAGCGCGTCTCAGCGCACCTTGTCTTCGACCACATCCCAGAACAGGCTGGCAATGTCGGCGCCGCCAAAGCGAGCCACTTCGCGCACGCCGGTCGGCGAGGTGACGTTGATTTCGGTCATGTAATCGCCGATCACGTCAATTCCGACCAGAATGAAGCCGCGCGCCTTCAGAGCCGGGCCGATGCGGGCGCAGATTTCGCGTTCCCGTTCGGTCAGCACGGTTTTCTCGGCCTTGCCGCCGGCATGCATGTTGGAGCGGGCGTCGTGGTCGGCGGGCACGCGGTTGATGGCGCCGGCCGGCTCGCCATCGATCAGGATGATACGCTTGTCGCCCTTGCGCACATCCTTGAGGTAACGCTGGACGATATAGGGTTCGCGGAACATCTGGCCGAACATTTCCAAAAGCGACGACAGGTTGCGGTCGGCCTCGTGCAGGTGAAAAATGCCCGCGCCGCCATTGCCGTAAAGCGGCTTGATGATGATGTCGCCATGCGCCCGGCGGAAGGCGGCGACTTCGGCCGGATCCTTGGTGATGAGCGTTTCGGGCATCAGGTCCGGGAATTCGGTGACAAATATCTTTTCGGGGCTGTTGCGCACCCAGGCCGGATCATTGACCACCAGCGTCTGCGGGTGGATGCGCTCCAGGATGTGGGTGGTGGTGATGTAGTTCATGTCAAAGGGCGGATCCTGGCGCAGAAGCACCGCATCCATGCCGCCAAGATCGGCCATTTCCGGCGCGCCAAGCGTGAAATGATCGCCCTTGACGTCGCGGACGGTCATGGCCTCGACCCGCGCCTGGGCGGTGCCGTCCTTAAGGCTGAGCCGGTCAGGCGTGTAGTGGAACAGCGCGTGGCCGCGCCGCTGTGCTTCCAGCGACAGGGCGAATGTGGTGTCGCCTGCAATGTTGACGGTGGAAATATGGTCCATCTGGACGGCAATGCTGAGGGTCATGACGGCTCCTGTCTTGGCTTCCAGATGTAGTCTGCCGAACGGGTTCTGCCAACAGCCGGTCTGTATGAGCGTTCGCGCATGTACGGTTCTTAAACGATTGTCTGGCATGGTTGGCCCGGGTCGCGGGAGCACAACAGTGTATTTTTCAAACGCCAATCATGCAGACGGGCAGGAATCAGCGCTGACCGACAGCCTGACCGGGCTCGGCAATGGCCGCCGGTTTCATGACAAGGTCGAACGGTTGATAGCGGAACGGTCCGAGGATCCGGTGCCGTTTGCCATTGTCATTCTCGATCTCGACGGCTTCAAGCCGATCAATGACCTGTTTGGACGCCAAGCTGGAGATGAAATCCTCCGCCAGGCCGCGCTTCGCCTGCATGCCGCACTTGCCGCCCAGGATTTCGTGGCGCGCATCGGTGCTGATGAATTTGCGGTTCTGTGGCCGCTGGCGTTCCGGGAGCAGACTGTGCGCGAACGCGCCGCCATGCTGATCGAAGTGCTGTCGGCGCCCTATGATCTGGGCGAGCGTACGGCGCGGCTGTCGGCGTCGGTCGGCGGAGCACTGTTTTACGCCGGCGAAGAAACCACCGAAACCCTGTTTGCCAAGGCCGAAACCGCGCTTTATCACGCCAAGCGCGCCGGGCGCGGCGGCGTGGTTGTCTATTCGCAGGACATGGAAGAAGCGGCGCGGCGCACCTCGCGCATCGAGCAGGCCCTGCGCCGGGCCGTATCTGCCGGTGAAGTCGAGCCGCATTTCCAGCCGATTGTCGATCTGAAAACCCGCACGACCATCGGCTTTGAGTGCCTCGCCCGCTGGACCGACCGCGATCTCGGCTTTGTGTCGCCTGCCGTGTTCATTCCCATTGCCGAAGAACGCGGCATTGTCGGGCCGATGTCGCAGCTTTTGCTGCGCAAGGCGACTGAAGCGGCGCGGTCGTGGCCGGCACACCTGTTTCTCTCTTTCAACCTGTCGCCCTCGCAGCTGGTCGACCAAAATACCGGCCTGCAGATTCTCGCCATTCTCAACAAGACCGGCTTTGATCCGCGCCGCCTGGAAATCGAGATCACCGAAACCGGCGTGATGACCGATCCGGCCTCGGCCGAAAAGATCGTCAATGATCTGCGCAGCGTCGGCATCCGGGTTTCACTTGATGATTTCGGCACCGGGCAATCCTCACTCGGCCGGTTGCGGGATTTCCATTTCGACAAGCTCAAGATCGACCGCGCCTTCGTGTCGTCGATCCTTGAAGACCGTCCGTCCGAGCACATCATCCGCGCCATTCTCGCCATGTGCGAGGGATTGGGCATGGATGTGGTCGCCGAAGGCATCGAAGAAGAGGCGCAGGCAGAAAAGCTGGTGCAGTTCGGCTGCGCAGGCGGGCAGGGCTATTTCTTCGGCAAGCCGGTGGATGCCGACGCCACGCTTGGCTATCTGCGCGATTCCTTCCGGGGTGCGGCGCGCGCCAAGGCGATCTGATGCCCATGCCCTTTCGGGAACAGGCTTGACCTGCTCCTGAAAGGCGGCTCACTTGGCTTCAGCCTGCTGATGTCAGGCATATTGGAGCGCGGGCATGAGCGGACAATTCACGGTGTTTTCCGATCTGGTGTGCGAGCTTGGCGAGGGGCCGAGCTACGACCCGAGACGGCAGTCGCTCTACTGGTTCGACATCCTTGGCAAAAGGCTCCTGGAAAAGCGTTTCGGGCAGAGCGGCACGCATGTGCATGACCTGCCATTCATGGCCAGCGCCATAGCCGGGCTTGGCGGCAGCCGCCATCTCATCGCCGCCGAAGACGGGCTTTATGTGCGCGACACGGCAACCGGCGCGCTTTCCCTGCACCGTTCGCTGGAAGCCGGCAATCCGCTGACCCGCTCAAATGACGCCCGCGTCCATCCGTCAGGCGCCATGTGGATCGGCACGATGGGCCGCCATGCCGAACAGGGCGCCGGCGCCATTTACTGGCATTTCAAGGGCGAGATCCGCACGCTGTGGAGCGGGCTGACCATTCCCAATTCCATTGCCTTCTCGCCAGACGGACGGATCGGCTACCATGCTGATACAGGCCGCAATATCGTCTGGCGGGTCAGCCTTGATCCCCTGACCGGCCTGCCGGATGGCGAACCGAAAATCTTCCTCGATCACGGCGGCAAGCCGGGCGGCATTGACGGCTCGGTGGTGGATGCCGACGGGCTGATCTGGAATGCGCGCTGGGGGGCGGGCGCGTTGGACGTCTATGCGCCGGACGGCAGCCACCTCAAGCGCCATGACGGGCCGGCGCGGCAAATGACCTGTCCGGCATTTCTCGGGCCTGACGCATCGCGCCTCGCCGTCACCTCAGCCTGGGAGCACATGGACCCAACTGCGCGCGCAGCCGACCCTCAGGCCGGTCAGACGTTTTTGCTGGACATCCCGGTCAAGGGCCGGTTCGAGCCGGACGCCGTGCTCGAATAGGTCAGATCCGCTCGAAACACAGCCGGGCATGACCCGCACCCAGATAGCCGAGCTTGCCCGCCGCACCCTTGGACAGATCAAGCACCCGGCCCTTGATGAACGGCCCGCGGTCATTGATGCGGACAATCACCGCCTTGCCGTTTTTCGGATTGGTGACCCGCAGCTTTGAACCGAACGGCAAGGTGCGATGGGCCGCCGTCATGGCGGCAGGGTTCATGCGCTCGCCCGAGGCGGTGCGCGAGGTCAGCGCATACCAGGATGCGCCGCCGCAAGAGGCGGCATTGGCCGGAACCAGCGGGAAACAAAGGGTGGAAACGATCAGGGCCGCAATGGCGGCGCGAAGATTTTTCATGTTGATCTGGCCTTTCGGGGGCGCAAGCGGCGGCTGCGTTGCAGCGTCATGCCGGGCGCGGTTATCAGGCTGCCGTTTGGCGGCGATGCCGCTTTCTAGCCTTTTGGTGCGCTGCACAAAACCCCGAAAATGCCCTGGCCGATCACTTGGAGTTACAGCGAGTTACAACCGGTGGAGGGCAAATGGCGGCGCTTTGGCCAGGTCAGAAAACCAGGTTCCCCTTGGCGCCAAGATGGCCTGGCATGCGGCAAACTGCAGCAAAATGGCCAATCGCTTGTGGGCGGATCTTGCCTGCTTTCGGGTCTCCGATGGGTGCAAGCGCATGGGCTGCTGCGTTGACAGCCGGCGGGCTATCGCACGAGACGCTGCAAACCGGTCTGCGTTGAATGACAATCTGAGCCGTTTCATTCTCCGCATGGGGCCAACAATTGAAAAGGTTCAGCCCCGTTCGTACCAATCCTTGGAGTGGTTGACGATCCAGACGACGGACAGCATGACCGGGACTTCAATGAGAACGCCGACGACAGTGGCGAGTGCGGCGCCGGAATTGAAGCCGAACAGGCTGATGGCGGCGGCGACCGCAAGCTCGAAGAAATTGGACGCGCCGATCAGCGCCGATGGCCCGGCCACGCAATGCTGCTCGCCGCTCCATTTGTTGAGAAGATAGGCAAGGCCGGCATTGAAATAGACCTGGATGAGGATCGGCACGGCAAGCAGCGCAATGATGAGCGGCTGGGCAAGGATCTGGTCGCCCTGAAAGCCGAACAGGAGTACGAGCGTGGTCAGCAGCGCGATCAGCGAAACCGGCCCAAGCGCGGCTTGCAGTCTGGCAAGCGCCGCCGCACCGCCATTGCCCAAAACCAAGCGCCGCAGTACCTGCGCGATGATGACCGGGATGACGATGTAGAGAACAACCGACAGCAGCAGCGTGGCCCACGGCACGGTGATGGCCGAGAGGCCAAGCAGCAGGCCGACGATGGGCGCAAAAGCGACGACCATGATGGAATCATTGAGCGCCACCTGGGTCAGCGTGAAATGCGGCTCGCCCTTGGTGAGGTTTGACCAGACGAACACCATGGCCGTGCAGGGCGCCGCAGCCAGCAAGATGAGACCGGCAATATAGCTGTCGATCTGGCCTGCGGGCAGCAGCTGACGAAACAGCACGCCGATGAACAGCCAGCCAAGCAGCGCCATCGAGAACGGCTTGACCGCCCAATTGATGAACAGCGTCACGCCAATGCCGCGCCAATGTTCCTTCACTTTGCCAAGCGCGGCAAAGTCGATCTTCAGCAGCATCGGAATGACCATCAGCCATATGAGGATGGCGACCGGAATGTTGACCTTCGCCACTTCCGCGCCGCCGATCAATTGAAAAACGCCGGGCATGAGATGGCCGAGCGCAATGCCGGCGACAATGCACAGGAACACCCAGATCGTGAGGTAACGCTCAAACAGGTTCATGTTGCGCTTTCAATATGGGCCGGGCTTTCAGGATGGTCTGCCGCCGGTTGCGCCTTCCATGTGGCCGATGTCTTTCAGCTTTGCGGTCAGGGACAGGTTGTCGAGCGTTGCGACCGGCAGCGCAATGAAGGCCTGGATGCGGTTGCGCATGAAGCGGAAGGCATCGGCAAAGGCCCGTTCCTTGTCGATATCCGAACCGTCAACCGCAGCGGGGTCTTCAATGCCCCAATGGGCGGTCATCGGCTGTCCGGGCCAGACCGGGCAGGATTCACCGGCGGCGCTGTCGCAAACCGTGAACACGAAATCCATCTTTGGCGCACCGGGAGCGGCAAACTCGTCCCAGCTTTTGGAACGGTAACCGTCGACCGGATAGTCAAACGCCGCCAGTGTTTTCAGCGCAAAGGGATTGACGGTCCCCTTGGGCTGGCTGCCTGCGGAAAAGGCGTTGAACTTTCCTGCGCCAAGCTTGCGCAAAATGCCCTCGGCCAGAACCGAACGGGCGGTGTTGCCGGTGCACAGAAACAGGACATTGAAAACGCGGTCAGGCATGAAGCTCTTCCTTGGATGGGCAGCAGGGCGTCAGTTCGGCAATGATGGGCGCGCAGATTTCCGGGCGTCCGCCGCAGCAATCCTGCAGCAGTGACAGCGTGATGGCGCGGAAAGCGGCGAGGTCTGCGCGGTAGATGATGGAGCGGCTCTGCCGCTCGGCACTGATCAGCCCGGCATTGGCCAGGATGGC
>JBATMU010000371.1:0-16767 GCA_049289995.1 Rhizobiaceae bacterium
GCCATGCCCTGCCCGTCGTTTCACGCGTCACCGAGGCGGAGTCTGGCCTACCTTAGGTGCGCTGGTCTTGCCCATCGACCGCGATCTTTTGCAGGGGCTTGCAACCGATGTGCCGCCACGTCCCGGACTGGGGCCGCACGATCCGTACTCGATCTCACTCTGCCCGGTCGACCCTGGGATAGAGGATGCGTTGCTACGCTATTTGCAACAGTGCGACAGCCACGAGTCCCGTCGCCTTCTTGCGCCGTTCACCGCGCGCGAGATCCACGCGCGCCTGTTGCTGGGCCCGCATACCGAACCACTGCAAAAGCTACTCTGGCACGAGACGACGGCCAGCCGAGTCTTTGAGGCAACGCGCGTGATTCAGTCCGATCTTGCCCGGCCCCTTGCCGTGGGCGTTCTGGCGCAGCAAGTCGGCATGAGTAGTACGGCCTTTTTCGAACACTTCAAGGCTATCACGGGCACTTCGCCGCTACAGTTCCAGAAAGACTTACGTCTCTTGCGCGCCCGCGAGGCATTGCGCAGTACGAACGAAAAGGTCTCCGAGATCGCGTTCGGAGTGGGATACGAAAGCTCGGCCCAATTCTCACGGGAATATGTACGCAAGTTTGGCTTACCTCCAAGACAGGACCGCTCCCTCCACGCAACTGAGTAGCCTTCCGCAGTCGGCTATCCAATCTGGATGGCAGTCACCTATGGAGCAGATGGTAAGTTCAAACGCATCTTACTTGCATAATTTCAATGACTTGCTTTGCATAGAAAGGTTCGACCGCAGACCCCTCGCTCCGCCATTTTCCCCGATTCTCCGCCCTCACCTGGCCAGCGCGGCATAAAGCGCCGGCAGCCGCTCTGGCAGGCGCTCGACGCGGTCCACCACCTGCACATTGCGCGCGCCGAAAATGCGCTGCGCATAAGCGTCGGCGCCGGGGTCCAGCGTCAGGCAGAATGGCGTCACCCCCATGCGGGCCACTTCTTCCACCGCATGGCGGGCATCGGCCCGCAGATAATTCGGATCGCGCACGTCAATGTCGGCAGGCGCGCCATCGGTGATGACGAAGAGGATGCGGCGCGCAGCGCGCACCTGGGCGAGGTCCTGGGCGGCATGGCGGATCGCCGCGCCCATGCGGGTTGAGAGTTTTCCCTCGGCGCCCATCAGGCGGGCCTTGGCCAAGGGTCCCCATGGCTCGCCGAAGTCCTTGAAACGCTGATAAAACACCTGCGCGCGCCCATCTGAGCAGAAGCCGTGCATGGCAAGGCGGTCGCCGACGCGGTTGATCGCTTCGCCAAGCACGAGGGTGGCGGCAAGCGTCAGATCAAGCACGGTCTGGCCGGCTGACGCCGGATCATTGGTAGATTCCGACAGGTCAAGCAGAACCAGCACCGCCGCATCGCGCTGGTGGAGAACGCGGCGCATCATGACGCGCGGATCGGGCTGGCGGCGCAGGCGGGTGTCCACAGCCCCTGCTATTGCGGCGTTCAAATCAAGATCGTCTCCGTCCTCAAGCTTGCGGATGCGCTGCACGCCCTGCGGCCGCATGGCTTCCAGCCGGTGGCGCAGCCGCTCCATCACCTGGCGGTGATCCTCAAGGATGGCGTCGGCGCGGGACGCGTCGCCAAGCGGAGCGCGGCGCTCCAGAACCGTTGCCCAGGCCGGGCGCATCATCTGGATCGTGTGATCGAACTCGTCATAGAACACCGGCGGGGCGACCGGCTCCCTGCCCTCGCGTTCATTGAATGTCGTGCCGTCGTCGTCGTAGATTTCGCCAGCTTGCACCCAGATTTCCTGGGCGTCATCGCCTGCCGTTTCGACCTCGACCTCGTTGACCATTTCCATCAGCGAAACATAGCGGCGGGTCTGCGCGGAACCGGCGCCAGCGCTGTTGACATCGAATTCCTCGAACTCCCACAGCACGCGGTTGTCGCAGCGATAGGGGCATGACGGCCGGTCGCGATGGACAGAGAAGGGCATGGGCCGAAGGCGGCCTGCAAGGCCGAGTCCGAGCGAACGGGCCGCATCCGCGTCAGACAGGTCAATGGTGTTGAAATCGCCAAGCACCCAGGCCGACAGATCGTCTTCCGGCACGCCGGTCAACAACACACGGCTGATGATGTCGAATATGCCTGCAATACCCGAACCGGTCAGGCCATGGAAACGTGTCCATAGGTCACGAAGGCGCGGCAGGCGGGCAATCGCCAAGGCCTCGGCGCGTGCATCCTCGATGAGGCCGATGCAGGCCATCTGCAAGGCATTCAGCCCCTCGCCCTGATGGGCCGATTTGAGTGATGCGAGATGGGCAGCAAGATGAGCCAATTGGGCGCGGTAGAGTTCGATGGCCGGCTGACCCTGCCAATCGTCCAGCGCGTCCGGCAGATGCAGTGTGTAGCCTTCGACATATGGCTGCAGCCCAGTCCGGCTTTCGAAGTCACCCGCGGTAGGGGCCATCACGAAATCGCGGCCCCAGAGCGCGCGCCCGTACATGCCCAGCCGGCGCTGCACATCGACCATGAGCGTGCCCTTGCGCTCGCGCTTGAGCACGGCGCGCGATTCCTCCGACTCCAGGGAAAAGAAGCGTTCCAGCTCGGCATAATTGGTGCGGTGGGCGTCGGCGCCCCAATCGGCCCAGCGCCGCAGCCCGCCAAGCGTCAATACATCCAGCAGTTCTCCAAGATGATCGAGCATTGGCCGCATGCCGCGCGGGGCGCGTGACAGGAGGTGTTCGAGAAAGCGCAAATAGCTGCGGAACAGGCTTGCATCGCCAAGCCGCCGGGCGGCAATGGGCGAGGTCGCAATGACGCGTTCGATGACCGCGCCGCTGGTGCGCGAGGCAAATCCCGCGCAGGCGGCGGCAAAATCCTGGAGAATGTCTTCGCCCAGATCGCGGGCGACCTGGGGGGCAGCTTCGATCCAGCCCAGAACCAACATGTCCCCGCGGCCCAGCCGGTGCAGACCGTCCATGCCGCGCAGCCAGGTGTCGAAGCCGCGCTGGCTGAGCCGCCGACGGGCATCGGGCAATACGGCGTTGAGCGCGGGATGGAGCGCGGCAGGCAGGCTCGCCACCAGCTCGGCCAGGTCTGGCGGCAAAAGCGCGGTGAGGTCAGAACCAGGTTGCGACAGCGGCATCGAGGGCATCGCGCATGTCCGGGTCGTCGGTGATGGGGCGGGTCAGCGCCATGGAGCAGGCGGCGCGCGGTGTGACGCCGCGTGAAATGAGCCGTCCGGCATGGATGAGCATGCGGGTCGACAAGCCTTCGTCTAGCCCGTGTCCCTTGAGGTTGCGCGCCCTGCCGCCGATCTCGACCAACTTGTGTGCGGTTTCGGGATCAATGCCGGATTCGTGGGCAACGATTTCGGTTTCCACGCCGCGTTCTGGCCAAGTAAAATCCAGCGCACCAAAGCGCTGCTTGGTCGACTGCTTGAGGTCTTTCATCAAGGACTGGTAGCCGGGGTTGTAGCTGATGACCAGCAGGAAGTCGGGATGGGCGCGCAGGAGTTCGCCCTTCTTTTCGAGCGGCAGCACGCGGCGGTCATCGGTCAGCGGGTGAATGACGACGGTAGTGTCCTGCCGGGCTTCCACCACTTCATCGAGATAACAGATCGCGCCATGGCGGGCAGCAAAGGTCAAAGGCCCGTCCTGCCAGCGGGTGCCATCGGCATCGAGCAGAAAGCGTCCCACCAGATCGGAGGCTGTCATGTCCTCGTTGCAGGCCACGGTGACCAATGGGCGGCCGAGTTTCCACGCCATGTGCTCGACAAAGCGGGTCTTGCCGCAGCCGGTCGGGCCTTTGAGCATGACCGGCATGCGGGCTGCCCATGCGGCTTCGAAAAGCGCGATTTCATCGCCGACCGGCTTGTACCAAGGCTCTGACGCAATGCGGTGCTGCGCCGCAGAATCGGCAATGTCCATGTTCGGTCCTCCTCATTGCAGAGTTCACGCCGCCGGGCTGCCAATTGCCTGCTGCCCGGCGGCGGTTGGCGTCAGAACGCCTTGGCGCGGTAGACCACCATGTTGGCGCCCTGGCTCTGGGTGAAATTGTCGTAGCCCAGCAGGCGCACATGGTGGCCGGGATTGGCCTTGTGGCACTCCTCAAGCTCGGCCAGGATGACGTCCACATCGGTTTCGCCGAACATCGGCAACTTCCACATGTACCAATAGTTGGATTTGGCAAATTGCGGCTCGGTATGTTCGATGCCCGGATTCCAGCCGTGTTTGACGATCCATTCGATCTGCTTGCGGATCTGTTCCGGCGTCATTTCGGGCAGGTAGGAAAAGGTGCCCATCTTGCGGCTTGCCTGATCTGACAGGCGCGAAGAATAGTCCTGAACTGTGCTCATTTCGGTGTTTCCTTTCAATGCCGGCGGCGTGCGCCATGCACGCTGTGCCGGCGGGTTGCGGTCAGGCGGCGTCTCAGCGGTGCTGGACGTCGAGCTTGTCCACCGTGTCAAATTCGAACTTGATCTCCTTCCAAGTCTCCATGGCGATCTTCAGTTCGGGCGAATGGGCGGCGGCCTTGGTCAGGATGTCCTTGCCTTCCTTTTCGAGCTGCCGCCCTTCATTGCGGGCCTGCACGCAGGCTTCGAGCGCCACGCGGTTGGCCGCTGCGCCGGCTGCATTGCCCCAGGGGTGGCCGAGCGTGCCGCCGCCGAATTGCAGAACCGAGTCATTGCCGAAAATCGCCACCAGTGCCGGCATGTGCCAGACATGGATGCCGCCGGACGCAACCGGGAAAACGCCCGGCATTGAGCCCCAATCCTGATCGAAGAAGATGCCGCGTGAACGGTCTTCCTTGACATAGCGGTCGCGCATCAGGTCGATCCAGCCAAGCGTCGCCTCGCGGTCGCCTTCCAGCTTGCCGACGACGGTGCCCGAATGCAGGTGGTCGCCGCCCAACAAGCGCAGGAGTTTGGCAAGGACGCGGAAATTGATGCCGTGATTGGGGTTGCGGTCGATGACGGCGTGCATGGCGCGGTGAACGTGCAGCAGCATGCCGTTGTCGCGGCACCATTTCGACAGCGAGTTGTGCGCCGCCCAGCCCAGCGTGATGTAGTCGGACATGATGATCGGCGTGCCGATTTCCTTGGCGTATTCGGCGCGGCGGAACATTTCCTCGATCGTCGGCGCGGTCACATTCATGTAGTGGCCCTTGCGCTCGCCGGTTTCGGCCTCCGATTTGTCGATGGCCTCCTGGCAAAAGTCGAAGCGGTCACGCCAGCGCATGAAGGGCTGCGAGTTGACGTTTTCATCGTCCTTGGTGAAGTCCAGGCCGCCGCGCAGGCACTCATAGACGGCGCGCCCGTAATTCTTTGCCGACAGGCCAAGCTTCGGCTTGATCGTGCAGCCGAGCAGCGGACGGCCGTATTTGTCCATCTTGTCGCGCTCGACATGGATGCCATGCGGCGGGCCGAAGCAGGTTTTCACAAACCAGATCGGAAAGCGCACATCCTCCAGCCGCAACGAACGCACGGCCTTGAAGCCGAAAACATTGCCGACCAGCGAGGTGAAGACGTTGACGACCGAGCCCTCTTCAAACAGGTCCGCCGGATAGGCGATGAAGGCGTAGAAGGCATCGTCATGTCCGGGCACGTCCTCGATGCGGTAGGCGCGTCCCTTGTAATGGTCGAGATCGGTCAGAAGGTCGGTCCAGACAGTTGTCCAGGTGCCGGTCGAGCTTTCGGCAGCCACGGCCGCCGCAGCCTCTTCGCGCGAAACGCCGGGCTGGGTGATCACCTTGAACACGGCGAGGATGTCGGTTTCCTTCACCGCATAATGCGGCTCCCAATAGGTGGAGCGGTAATCCTTGACCCCCGCATCATAGGTCTTGCGGCTCTGAATGTTCATTGCGCTATCCTCCGGTGTTGCAATCCGGACGGAGAGTGCGACAGGCGTTGACTAAAGAGAATTCGTTTGTTTTTAGAAATGGAATAGACGATCATCTATTCATGAGATTCACGCTCCGCCAGATCGAAGTGTTTCGCGAAGTCGCCATGCTTGGCTCGTACACGGCGGCGGCCGAAAAACTGCACCTGACGCAGCCTGCCGTCTTTGCCCAGGTGCGGCAGCTTGAAGCCTGGGTCGGCAAACCGCTGATCGAGCGCATCGGCCGCGCCTTGCGGGTGACCGAGACAGGCCGGGCCGTGTTGCGCAGCGCCGAAACGCTCGCCTCGGAAGTTGAGCGGCTGGGCGCAGAGCTTGCGGCCATAAAGGGCTTTTCTGCGGGACGGATTGATCTGGCTGTGGTTTCGACCGCAAAATACACCCTGCCCTGGCTGATTGGCCCGTTTTGCAAGGCCCATCCCGGCGTGGACGTGCGGCTGACCGTGGGAAACCGCAGCGACCTGTTGGAACGCTTCGCCGCCAACCGCGACGATCTTTATGTGCTGGGCACCGTGCCGCCGGATCTGCCGGCAGAGCAATTCGTGCTGGCTGAAAACCCGATTGTTGTCGTTGCGCCGCTGGATCATCCCTTGGTCGGGCGCAAAGCAATTGAATTGACTGAACTTGCCGCACAAAAGCTGGTGATGCGCGAAGCAGGATCGGGAACGCGGCGTGCAGCCGACGCGCTGTTTCAGTCGGCAGGGCTTGCCCCGCAGGTCCGGCTCGAACTTGGCGCCTATGAGGCTGTCAAACAGGCGGTGATGGCCGGCCTCGGCGTTGCCATCCTGTCACGCGGAACCGTAAAGCTTGAACTCGATCACGGCTACCTTGCCGAACTCGACGTGCAGGGTTTTCCGCTCATGCGGCAGTGGTCGCTTTTGTGGAATCCGCACCGCCATGCAAGTGCGGCCACCGTGCGCATGCGCGATGACTTGCGGGCAAGGTCGGGCTGATCGTGTTCCAGTCTCTGCAGACCTGGCCGGCATTGCAGGACCAATCCCGCACTTATTGAAAGTAGATATTGTATTTGGCGCGGATCAGCGCGTCGATTTCGGGATCAACAACGCAGCCGGCCCGTGAAAGGATTTCATTTTTCCGGGCAATTGCACCATCCAGCAGCAACGGTTTGCCGGCCTCGTTCCATTCCTTGGGACTCATGCGGTTGCCGACTTTCGGATAGACATATTCGGTCTGCATGAGCTTCAGCGTCTGGGCCGATCCGAGATAGTGGCCCGGCCCGCCAAGACATACCTCTTTCATCACATCGAGGCTGGTGCTGTCGGGCGTCACATCGATGCCGCGCACCAGGCGCATGGCCTGACCCAAAAGATCATCACCCAGGACCAGGCTTTCCATGCAAAAACCCAGAAGCGAAGCATGCATGCCCACCGCTTCATAACACATGTTCAACCCGGCCAGACCGGCCAGCGCGTTGGTTATGCCTTGTTCCCATCCGGCCTGCATGTCCGGCAGCTTGCTGTCCGAAATGCCGCTGGCCGCCCCGCCCGGCAGGCCGTAGAACCGGTGCATCTGTGCACATCCGGCAGTCAGCAGCGCCTGTTCGGCTGAGCCGCCCGACATTGCCCCGGTGCGAAGGTCCGACACAAAAGGCCAGGTGCCGAAAATGCACGGCGCGCCCTTCTTGACCGCGTTGGCATAGACCACGCCTGCCAGGCATTCGGCCACGGCCTGCACGATGGTCAGGGCTATCGGCGCCGGGGCCGTCGCCCCCGCCTGCCCTGCGCTCAAAAGCAGCATCGGCATGCCGCGGCGGATGCAATCCTCCATGGTCATGCAGCTCTCTTCGGCGAACTTCATCGGCGGCACGACGAAGCAATTCGAATTGCTGACAAATGGCCGTTCGCGCCATTTGTCCTCGCCGCCGGCAATTGTGTAAATCATCTCGAAGCATTCGGCCACATGCGAAGGGTCGCTGAACGAGGTGCCGACGTGCTTGCGGGTGCCCGCAAGGCATCCATAAAGCGTGTTGAGGTCCATCTCCTTGTTGTCGACGACATCGCGGCACACCATGGTGCGTTGATAAAAGTGAATGTTGTCAAGGTTTTCGACCAGACGCGCCGCGTCATAGAGATCCTGCGCGGTGCTTTCGCGATAGTCGAGCGTGACCGGATCGACGATATGCACCGCCGCGCCGGCCGTTCCGTAGTGCACATTTGTGCCCTCGAGATGCAGATCGAATTTCGGGTCGCGCGCATGCAGGGTTATGCCGCGCGCCGCCACCGCAAGCATGTCTTCGACCAGGGCCCGCGGAAACCGCAATCGCCCGTCATCGCCCTGAATGGCGCCGGCGGCAGTCATGATCTCCACGCCTGAAGCCGGGGCCTGGCTCAGCCCGATCTGCTCGAGCGCATCCAATGCCGCCGCATGGATCTGCTGCACCCCGGCATCGGTCAATGGTTTGTATTGCCCGCCAGGCATGCCCGGGCGCACCGGGCGGAGGTTATCTGCCAAAGGGGCAGCACGTGCCGCCACGCGGTTAGCCCGCCCGCCTGCCCGCCGCGCCCGCGCCGGTTCGCAGGCTTCGCCGATTTCGTCCACTGCGGTTTCGTCTGTCATGATCCTGCTCCAATCCGCAGCAATGCGTCGATTTCTTCACCCGGGGCGGCAGCCAGCAACGGCGCAAACGACCCTTCGTTCAACATTGCGGCGGTGCAGTTGCGAATGGCTGCATGGGTGACCCGTGCAATCTGCGACCCTGTCGAAATGCGCCGCACGCCCATAGCCGCCAGTTCCGCTACCGACAAAGCCTTCAGCGGACCTGCTGCCAGCGCGTTCACCGGCTTGGTCACGGAGGCCAGCACCTGCGCGAGTTCCGCCCGGCCCGGCGGCACCGGCAAATACAAAAGATCCGCTCCTGCGGCCTCAAACGCCTGCAGTCGGCGGATCCCTTCTCCAAGCGAATACGTTCCGTTCATGACGCCATCGGCGCGGGCACAAAGCACAAAGGGCCGCCCCAGCGCCCGGGCCGCAGACACGGCAGCGCGGATGCGGTCGAGCGCCAGATCAAAATGATAGGCCGGATTGCCCGGTGACATTTGGGTGTCCTCGATCGAACAGCCTGAGAGTCCGGTTTCGCCGGCCAGCCGCACCGTTTCGGCAACACCGTCCGGATCGTCGGCAAAACCATTTTCAAAATCGCCGGATACCGGAAGACCCGTAGCGGCCAAAATGTCCGCGGCATGGGCCAGCGCCTCATCTCGGCTCACCGTTCCGCCATCGGCACGGCCCAGCGTGAAGGCATGGGCGGCAGAGCTTGTGGCCAGCGCCTTGGCCCCGAGAGCCGCCATCATCCGGGCGGAGCCTTGGTCCCATGGATTGGGGATCACGAAACAACCCTGCTGATGCAGATCCCAAAACGCCGCATGCCGATCTGCCATGGTCATGCGCGCACCCTTTCGGAACTCGGATCATACATCGGCGCGATGGACGCCATCGCCTCATGCCGCTGCCCGGCGATTTCGATCTCATAAGTTGACGCCAGAATGTCCGCTTCGCTTTGGCCCTTGCACGGCACATAGCCAAGGCCCACTGCCGCACCCAGGTGGTGGCCGTAGGCGCCGCTGGTCACCGGGCCGATGATCTTGCCGTCACGCACAATGGCTTCATTGTGGAAAATCAGGGGCTCGGGGTCTTTCAGGCGGAATTGCAGCATTCGGCGTTCAAGCCCGGCCTCATCCTTGCGCAGAACCGCGTCGCGGCCAATGTATTGGGCTTTTTTCCGGCTTGCCGTGAAGCCAAGTCCGGCTTCCAGCACATGATCTTCATCGGTGATGTCATGGCCCCAGTGCCGGTAGGCTTTTTCGATCCGGCAAGAGTCCAGCGCATGCAGTCCGCACAGCTTCATTCCAAGCCCTGCGCCAGCCTCTTCGATCGCCTCGAAGATATGGGCGGTCTGGTCGGAACTTGCGTAAATCTCCCAGCCGAGCTCGCCGACATAGGTGACCCGGTGCGCCCGCGCCAGGCCCATGCCGATCTCGATTTCGCGCGCCATGCCAAAGGGATGCGCCGCATTGCTGAAGCCGGATGGCGAGACCAGATTCATCAGGTCACGGGCTTTTGGTCCCATGACGCACAATACCGATTCAGATGACGTCATATCGGTTATGACGGCAAAATCATCGACAAGGTTCCGGCGCATCCAGGCAAGATTGCGCTGAAGCGTTGCGCCGGGCACGACCGCAAGATAGGCCGTTTCCGACAAGCGCGTGACGGTCAGGTCAGCCTCTATCCCGCCGCGTTCGTTGAGGAACATCGTGTAAACGATCTTTCCGACCGCCACATCCATCTGCGCCGAGGCGATGCGGTTGAGGAATTTGCAGGCATCGGGGCCTTCTACCCGTATCTTGCCAAACGAGGTCATGTCGAAAAAGCCGACGCCATTGCGCACGGCCAGATGCTCGGCCTTGCTGTTTTCGAACCAGTTCTGGCGCTTCCAGCTGTATTTGTATTCGCGTTCCTGGCCTTCATTGGCGAACCAGTTTGCCCGCTCCCATCCCGCGACTTCGCCAAACACCGCACCGCGCGCCTTGAGGTGATCATGCAATGGCGTGCGCCGCACCCCGCGGCTTGTCGCCATCTGGCGATAAGGAAAATGGTCGGCATAAAGCAGGCCAAGCGTTTCCGACACGCGTTCCTTCAGGTAGCGGCGATTTCTCTGAAAAGGCTGCGCACGGCGGATATCCACTTCCCACAAATCAAACGGCGCTTCGCCTTCGGTGATCCAATGGGCCAGCGCCATGCCGGCGCCGCCCGATCCGGCAATGCCGACCGAATTGTAGCCCGCCGCAACCCAATAGCCGCCGATTTCGGGCGCTTCACCGAGATAGTAGCGGTTGTCGGGCGTGAAACTTTCCGGCCCGTTGAAGAACGTGTGGATGCCGGCTGTCTGAAACAGCGGCAGGCGGTTGACCGCGTTCTCAAGGATAGGCTGAAAGTGATCCCAATCCTCGGGAAGCGTATCGAACATGAAATCTTCGCTTATGCCATTCATGCCCCAGGGTTTTGCCTTGGGCTCGAATGCGCCGACCATCATCTTGCCTGCGTCCGATTTGTAATAGGTGCATTCATCCGGCACCCTGAGAACCGGCAAATGCCCGAGGCCTTCAATGGGTTCGGTGATGAGGTAGAAGTGTTCGCAGGCATGCAGCGGAACCGTCACGCCGGAGGCTTCGGCAAGGTCACGCCCCCACATGCCGGCGCAATTGACGACAACATCGGCAGCGATATGCCCCGGCTGCCCGTCGCTATCGACATAGTCCACGCCGGTAACGCGGCCATTGCGGCGTGAAACGGCAGTCACCTTGGTATGTTCAAAAATCTGCGCACCGCGCATCCTGGCGCCCTTGGCCAGCGCCATAGCGATATTGGCCGGATCGCACTGCCCGTCGAGCGGCAGCGCAACGGCCCCAACCACGCCGTCAATATTCAGATGCGGATATTTTGCCTTGGCCTCGGCGGCGGAGATCTCATACACTTCGACGTCGAAGATCCGCGCCACCGTTGCCTGACGAAGCAATTCCTCATGCCGCGCCTTTGTCAGCGCCACCGAAATCGAGCCAACCTGCCGCATGCCGGTTTCAACCCCGGTCTCAGCCGCAAGCTTCACATATAGGTCGGCAGAATACTTTGCCAGCCGGGTCATGTTTGCCGAGCCGCGCAACTGCCCGATCAGCCCGGCCGCGTGCCAGGTGGTGCCAGACGTCAGCTGTTTGCGTTCCAGAAGGACCACATCCGTCCATCCGGCCTTTGCCAGGTGATAGGCGACCGAGCAGCCAGAAACGCCGCCGCCAATCACAACCGCCCGGGCTTGCTTCGGCAGCGCCATCATTCATTCTCCATGGGTACCAGCACCAGTTTTCCGGGATATCGGCCGGCCGCAAGATCGGCTTGCGCACGGGCGATTTCGCGCAAGGGGTAGCTTTGCGAAACAACCGGCCGCAGCTTGGCAGTGTTGATGAGGGTGACCAGCCCGGCAAAAACCTCGCGCGGCTGGTGAGTTGCGCCGAATATCGTCAAATCGTTCAGATAAATGCGGCGCAAGTCGCCCTTGACAATTGGTCCTGCCACCGCGCCGCTTGTGGCATAGCGCCCGCCCGGCCTCAGTGCGTCAAGGCGCTGCTGCCAAAAATCGCCGCCAACCACATCAATGACCACATCGAAGCTTCGTTGCGGCAAGGTGCTCTGGCGGGCAAGTACCGCCACGTTCATCTCGCGGAGCGGCGCGGCTTTTGCCAAACTACATTGCGCCGTCACGTCAGCGCCGCGCAGCACTGCCAATTGCACCGCAGCCAGCCCGACGCCGCCCGATGCACCGGTGACCAGCACCTTTTCGCCATTGGCCACTTGCGCCCGGGTCAACAGATTGTGGGCGGTGCCATAGGCGCAAGGCATTGAACCGATTTCCACATCCGACAACGGCGAGGCCGTGACATCATGCAAATGCCGCGCCTTGACGAGGCAGAATTGTGCAAACGCGCCATCGAATTCCGAGCCGATCGAGACGAAGGCGATGGGGTTTTCCGCTGTCGGCACATGCTGATTGGTCGGGCAGATCACCCGCGCGCCAGCGGCCATGCTTGCTACGCCTTCACCCAGCGCCACGATGCGGCCGCACAGGTCAGACCCCTGAATGCGCGGAAACCGCATCGCCCCCGACCAGCCCGCCTGTTGGCCCTCGCCATACCAGCCGACACGGGTGTTGATGTCGGTCATGTTGACGCCAGCGGCCAGAACCCGCACCAGCACTTCGCCCGGTCCGGGGCGCGGTACAGGGATGTCATCGCGCCAGACCAGCATTTCCGGCCCGCCGTGACCGGCAAGCTGCACGCCTGACATGGTGGCTGGAAACGATGTCATGCGCGGATGCGCTCGTTTTTGGGATCCCACAGCGGAGCATCGGCCTGGACAATTGCTGGGCAGAGCTTGCCGAATATCTCAACTTCGACCTGAACGCCCGGCACGTTCAGATCGGCGCGCAACATGCCAAGCGCAATGCAGGCCCCGACCCGGTGGCCGTAATAGCCGGAGGTGGTTTCGCCGACTATCTTGCCGCCGTGCCAGATTGACGACATGTAGGGCGGGTCCTGATCGCCTGCCTCGACAATCAGCGTGCAAAAGCGCTTGGCCACGCCTGTTTGCAATTGGGCAGCCAACGCGGCTTTGCCCCTGAAATCGGCTTTGGTCCAATCAACGAAACGATCGAGCCCGCCCTGCAGAACGGTGTAGTCGGTCGACAGGTCGCCTTTCCAGGCGCGGTAGCCTTTTTCGATGCGAAGCGAGTTGAGCGCAAACATCCCGAAAGGGCGCAGCCCAAGCGGCGTGCCCGCCGCCATCACGGCATCAAAAATGGCGGGCGTATCGGCCACGCGGGAATGGATTTCCCAGCCGAGTTCCCCAGCAAATGACACGCGCATCAGGAAAGCACCGACCCCGCCCACGCGGGCGTTCTGGAAGGTCAGCCAGCCTTTTGACAGGTCAGCGTCAGACACGGCGGCGAGAATGTCGCGCGACTTCGGCCCGGTCAGAATCTGGGTTGACCATTGGTCGGTGTGATCGGTGAGGCGCAGTCCGGCGTCCAAATGCCTTGCCAGCCATTCGCGGTCATGCGCTTGCGCGGTGGCTGCGGTGATCAGCAGGAGCTCATCCTCGCCCAGCCGCGCGACCGACATTTCCGTGACGATGCGGCCCTTGTCATCGGCAAAATACGCAAGCCCAAGACGCCCGACTGACGGCACTTTGCCGGTAATCTGGCGGGCCAGCCAAGCCGTTGCCCCCTCGCCCTCCAAAATGAAGCGAGAAAAACCCGGCAGATCAAGAATACCGGCAGTGTCGCGCACCGCCTCGCATTCTTCCTTCACCGCTTCAAACCACGGGCCTTTGCGGTTCCATGTCTGGGTGCCCGCTTCGGACGTATCATCACCGGGGCGCGCATACCATAAGGCGCGCTCCCAGCCGTTGTAGGCTCCGTATTGAGCGCCAAGCGCCTTGGTGCGTGCATGCACCGCCGACAGTTTCTTGTCGCGGGCTTCCGGCCAGGCGTGGTGCGGAAAGTGAATGGCATATTCGTGGCCATAAACTTCCATGCCCTTGCTGACGCAATAGTCCTGGTCCTCGAACCCGGTGAAACGGCGCGGGTCGCACGACCACATGTCCCATTCGGTGGCGCCTTCAGTGATCCATTCGGCCAGCACCTTGCCCGCGCCGCCCGCCTGACAAATCCCAAAGGTGAAGACGCAAGCCTCAAACGCGTTCGGCACGCCAGGCATCGGCCCGATCAGCGGGTTGCCGTCCGGCGTATATGGGATCGGCCCGTTAATGACCTTGGTCAGCGGCGCGCGTTCCAGCAATGGCAGCCGCGCCATCGCGTCCATGATGTACCATTCCAGCCGTTCCAGATCATCGGGAAACAGCTGGAAGGAGAAGTCCTCGGGGAATGGATCCTCTGGTGTCACCCAGTGGGCGCGGCAATTGCGTTCATAGGGGCCAAGATTGAAACCATGCTTTTCCTGGCGCAGGTAATAGCTGCTGTCGACATCGCGCAGGAGCGGCAGCTTCCTGCCGGTCGCTTGCGTGTGCGCGGCAACCTCCGGCACAGCGTCAAACAGGATATATTGATGGCTCATCACCATCATGGGAACATCGCGGCCAAACCACTTGCCGACTTCGCGCGCATAATAGCCGGCGGCATTGACCACATATTGGCAGCGGATGTCGCCCTTGTGGGTGGACACAATCCAGTCATCGCCCTCGCGCCGAACACCTGTTGCCGGGCAAAAGCGCTCAATCCGCGCCCCGAGCTGACGCGCGCCCCTGGCGAGCGCCTGGGTCAACTGTGCAGGATCGATATCGCCATCATAAGGATCATACAGGGCGCCGGTCAGCTCATGTGTCTCAAGGAAGGGGTAATACTCCTTGATCTGCTCCGGCGTCAGGATTTTCAGATCCATCCCCTGAGTGCGGCCCATGCCGACAACCCGCTCGAACTCCTGCAGGCGCTCGGCGCTGTGCGCGAGGCGGATTGAGCCCGTGACATGATAATTCATCGGGTAGTCCACTGCAGCGCCCAGCGTGCGGTAAAGCTCCGCCGAATAACGCTGCATGTTCATGATCGACCAACTGGACGAAAACGTCGGCACATTGCCCGCAGCGTGCCATGTCGAACCGGCCGTCAGCTCGTTCTTTTCCAGAAGCACGCAGTCGCTCCACCCGGCAAGCGCCAGATGGTAGAGCGAAGACACGCCAACTGCGCCGCCGCCTATGATGACAACCCGCGCCCGAGTGGGAAAATCCGACATGCCTGCCTCCAGAAGCCGCGCGAAGTATCCGCCCGCGCGGCCCTGGTTTCAATTTGCCAAATAACAGGTTATTGATCGTTTTTTCCGATCAGGAACACATCTTGCAGATCGAGGTCATTGACACTTTCCTGGACCTTGTCGAAACGCGCAGCTTCAACAAGACCGCGGAGCGGCTGGGTTTGACCCAATCAACGGTTTCCGGGCGGATTGCAGCGCTGGAGACCGCGATCGGCGCGCGCCTGTTTTCCCGTTCACGCGCCGGCACCGACCTCACCACCGAGGGCCTGCGCTTTGAACCGCATGCCCGCAGTCTGCGCCATGAATGGAATGAGGCCCTGCGCCGTCTTCAGCCGCAGGGAAACAGCGCCATCACGCTTCGCCTCGGCATCCAGAACGACCTTGCCGCAGGGCTCATCAGCAGCTGGATGGCCGAGTTCCGCGCAAGGCTTCCCGATTGCGCATTTTATATCGAGCCGGATTATTCAACCCAAATGTGCCAGGACCTGCTGGTTGGCGCTTTGGATTTTGCCGTGATCTTTACTCCCAAGGCGCTGCCCGACCTGCATTTCACCTCGCTTGGCAACATGACCTACAGGCTGATCAGCTCAGACACCGACCGGCGCAGCGGGCTCGACCCCCTGCGCCACATCGTGCCGAATTTTTCACCCGCTTTTGAACGCGAACACCGGCAGATGCTGCCCGAGCTTGCCGCGACCCCGATTTCAGTCGGCCAGAGCACAACGGTCTCGGCCTTGCTCGAGCGCATGGGCGGATCAGGCTTTGTCATGGAACCGGTGGCGCGGGCCAGCGTGGCAACAGGCGGCTTCCAGCTCGTCAAGGATGTGCCGCGCCTGCATCAGCCGGTCTTTGCCGCAACCCATATCCGCAACAGGACATCGCGGCTGCACCGGGAGCTTTTGCGCGTTGTGCAAAAGCACTTCAGCCCCAGTTGACAGCAATAAGCGATCGGTTCCCGCCGGTGGTTCGTTGTTCTATGCGGCCGCGTTAAAAAGCTCCGCGCCCGGGATACGGCGGGCATTGTGGCGCCATGCTGCCTCGAACATAAGGCTTTGCTGGCCTGCGTCAGTGCACGCGGCCTTGCAGCCAGCGCTGCCAATGCGCCTCATCGCCGTTGAACACATTCAAATCGATCTGCGAACTCACGCCATGGGCAAGGCCGGTTCCCGAATATTGCCAGAAATCCCAGCCACGGCCCGGATACACCTTGGCCGGATGGGCGGCAACGGAGCGCAGCCAAAAGGAATGGGTCTTGAAAGCGCCTTTGAGATTGTCGTCGTAAAAGTCGGGCGCGGTGTAGATGATCGGCTTCTGGCCGTAATGTGCCTCGACCAAATCCATAAATACGGTCATTTTCTTGATGACCGTTTCGCGCGACGGGCGGGTCCGGCAGGTCTTTGAATCATTGTTCCATTCGACGTCGATGACCGGCGGTAAAGCACCCTTTTCCTTGGGCACATTGCGGATGAACCATTTGGCCTGCTCACCCGCTGTCCGGCACCAGTAGAAAAAATGATAGGCGCCGCGCTTGATGCCGGCAGCATCGGCCGCTTCCCAGTTGC
>JBATMU010000372.1:0-3138 GCA_049289995.1 Rhizobiaceae bacterium
GTTCGCGGCATGATGGAGGCCGTCACCTGGTCGTTCATTCCGGCGGCGCATGCCGAGGCGTTTGGCGGCGGCGCACCGGCGCTAAAGCTTGCAAACCCGATTGCCGCCGACATGTCGGACATGCGGCCCTCGCTGCTGCCGGGGCTGATTGCCGCCGCCCAGCGCAATGCCGACCGCGGGCATGGCGATGTGGCGCTGTTTGAAGTGTCAGGCCTTTATGAGAACGATACGGCAGCGGGCCAGCGCCGTGCCGCCTCCGGCATAAGGCGCGGCACCACGCGGCTCGAAGGTGAAGGCCGGAGCTGGGCGGGCGGCATGAAGCCGGTAGGCGTCTATGACGCCAAGGCCGATGCGCTGGCCGCGCTTGAAGCGTGCGGCATGCCCGCCGAGAAAATCCAGATCGAAGCGGGCGGGCCGGCCTTCCTGCATCCGGGCCGCTCGGGCACGCTGAGGCTCGGCCCGAAAGTGCTCGGTTGGTTCGGCGAATTTCATCCGGCCACGCTGGAGACGCTGGATGCTTCCGGTCCGCTGTGCGGGTTTGAAGTGTTCATCGATGCACTGCCCGAGCCGAAGGCGAGGCCAACCCGCACCAAGCCACGGCTTGACCTGTCGCCGCTGCAGGCGGTCAGCCGCGATTTCGCCTTTGTGGTCAAAAAGAACGTGGCGGCCGGCGTGCTCGTCAAGGCGGTGGCCGGAGCCGACAAGGCGCTGATTGCCGGCGTCAACGTGTTTGACGTGTTCGAAGGCGCTGCGCTTGGCGAAGACATGAAATCGCTGGCGCTGGAAGTCACCATCCAGCCGAAGGACAAGACGCTGGGCGACGAGGATTTTGCCGCCCTGTCGGCCAGGATCGTCGCAGCGGCGGCAAAGGCGGGCGGGGTGCTGCGCGGCTGAAAGACGCAAGACGGGCGCACCGGTCAGGCGCGCCCGTCAGGCTATTCAGAATTCAACGCTTGCCCCAGAGTTCGATCCAGGTCGCTCCGCGCCAGTTGACCGGCTTGCCATAGTTGAAATCGACCCACTTGATGTTGCGGTCGGCCGATCCTTCAAGATTGACGGCGCGGGTCTGGCCGCCTTGCGGGATCATGAAGCGCACCGGCACATCCTGATGGCCGCCATTGGAAAAGCGCACGTCGAGATCATAGAGGAAAAGATCGTTGCCGCGCACCTTGATGCGGATATGGCTGAAATCGCCCGCACCCGCGCCGACATGAATGCGGTCATGGTCGGCAACCGGATTGACATTGCGCTCGCCGAGCTTGACCCAGCTCGCGGCTTGCGCAGCGGAGGGCAGGAGCGGCAGTGCGGCAAGTCCGGCCATGGCTGTCAGAAAATCGCGTCGGAACATGTGAGTTCTCCTTGGGTTTGAACGTTTGCACTTGCCCCGAATCGCCGGTCATTCAGACCGGCAAGCGATCATGCAGCGGACTGCCTTTCGCATGACGGGAAACTTCGCACAGGCCCGATGAATGGCCGATGAAGCAAATTTGGCAAAACCGGGGTGTTTTGCAGGACAGAAAACGGCTAGGGTCCGGGATATTCAAGGGAGTGAAAACCATGTTCCGCTGGGGAGTTCTGTCCACCGCAAAAATCGGCCGCGAGCATTTCCTGCCCGGCGTCAACCAGGCCGACAATGGCGTGCTGGCGGGCGTGGCCAGCCGCGACCTGTCGAAAGCCAATGCGGTGGCGCGGCGGTTCGGCGCGACCCATTCCTTCGGCTCCTATGAGGAGATGCTGGCGTCGGATGCCATTGACGGGGTCTATATCCCGCTGCCGACCTCCCAACATGTCGAATGGACGATCAAGGCGGCGGATGCAGGCAAGCATGTGCTGTGCGAAAAGCCGATCGCGCTGAAAGCGTCCGAGATTGCCGCGCTGATCGCGGCGCGCGACCGCAACAAGGTTCAGGTCTCCGAAGCCTTCATGGTGACCTACCATCCGCAATGGCTGAAAGTGCGCGAGCTGATCGCCGAAGGGGCCATCGGCAAATTGCGCCAGGTCGACGCCGCTTTCACCTATTTCAATGTCGATCCCGACAACATGCGCAACAGGCCCGATCTCGGCGGCGGCGTCATCCCCGACATTGCCGTCTATCCGACCGTGGTGACGCGGTTCGCCACCGGCATGGAGCCAAACCGCCTGCAGGCGATTGTCGAATTTGATCCGGTGTTCAAGACCGACCGCTATGCCTCGGTGCGCGCCGATTTCGGTTCGTTCGAGTTGACATTCTACATTTCCACCCAGATGGCCAACCGCCAGACCATTGCCTTTCATGGCGACAAGGGCTTCATCGAGGTGTCGTCGCCGTTCAATTCCAATCTCTACGAGGGCGACACGGTGACGCTCAACAATGCCGGGCACAATGAAGCGCGGGTCTGGCGCTATACCGGCGTCAACCAATACCGGCTGGAGGCGGAAGCGTTTGCACGGGCGGCCATGGGCGGCGCGCAGCAGGTGTTTTCGCTGGAGGATTCGGTGAAAAACCAGCGGGTGATCGACGCGATCTACGCAGCGGGCGAAAGCGGCGGCTGGGAGAACGTCTGATCCTCAGGGCTGAGCGGAATATTGCTTCGCAAGCTCTTTTCCGGCGCCGAGTTCGGAAATGCTCAGCATGCCGTCGCCATTGGCGTCGATCCTGGCAAAGGCAAGCGAATGGGCCCCGAAACGCCGGACCTTAATGGCGTTGCTGCGCCCGGCCTCCGCCATTGCATCGATGAGCAGGGTGAATTCGGCCGCATCGAGCTGCTTGTCGCCATTGCCGTCGGCAGCGAAAAAGGCGGCGGCCTGCGCCGGGTCGGCGGAAGCCTCCTCGCCCGAGGCCGCCTGCACGGGCATCGCGCAAAGGCATGACATGAGAATAACATTGCGCGCAGCGATCATCATCGAAAAGCATCCTGGTTTGCTGGTCATTCTGTTCCTGCCCCAATGCGGCGGAAGCATGGCCTCACCACCAGACGCCTCCCCGTGAAATCCTCAGCCTTGGCCTGCCTTGCGGCGCATTCAAGCTGCCAGAACAACACGGCATATTTTCCGTCCCGCCGGCGAGGCTAAGCGCCAAAGGCTCACGCTGGCGGATGCGAGGCAAGGGCGACGGGCGCGAAACAGTGCGGTGTGTATCGGCCGCCGCACTGTCCCCCT
>JBATMU010000373.1:0-3089 GCA_049289995.1 Rhizobiaceae bacterium
GTGACAAGGATTGATGCCCCCGTCGTCTGCCGTCCTTCCAGATCGCGGTGCGCCTGCGCCACGTCATCAAACCGATAGGCCTTGTGAATCTTGATGTTGACGGTGCCGGAACCGATCACGCCAAACAGCTCTTCGGCGGTCGCCTCAAGGTCGCTGCGCTTGGCGATATAGGCGTGCAGAACCGGCCGCGTCACAAACAGCGAGCCTTTTTGCGCCAAAAGGCCCAGATTGAACGGCGGCACCAATCCGGACGACTGGCCGAACGAGACAAACATGCCCAGCGGCCTTATGCAGTCGAGCGAAGCCGGGAACGTGTCCTTGCCGACGGAATCATAAACGACATCGCACATACGGCCATCGGTGATCTCGCGAACGCGTTCTGCGAAATTCTCGGTGCGGTAATTGATGACGTGGTCATAGCCGTTGGCCAGCGCCAAAGCGGCTTTCTCCGGGCTGCCTGCCGTGCCGATGACCGTGGCGCCCAGCGATTTCGCCCATTGACCAGCAATCAGCCCCACCCCGCCTGCTGCAGCATGGAACAGGATGACGTCGCCCGGCCGCACGCGGTGGGTTCGCCGCAAGAGATAATGCGCCGTCATGCCTTTGAGCATTGATGCGGCGGCAATCTGATCACTGACGGTGTCGGGGAGCTTGACCAGCCGATCGGCGGCCACCAGCCGCGTCTCGGCATAGGCGCCGCTGGCGCCGGCATAAGCCACCCTGTCACCGGGTTTGACATTGGCGACGCCCGCACCCGCTTCCATCACCACGCCTGCCCCTTCGCTGCCCGGCGTAAAAGGCAAGGAAGCGGCCGGGTAAATACCGGTGCGATGATAGACATCGAGATAGTTGATGCCGATTGCTGTCTGGCGGATCAGCACCTGGCCTTCACCCGGGTGCCCGGGATCGACATCGCTGATCTCCAAAACCTCAGGTCCGCCATAGGCGGAGACGAGAACTGCCCTGCTCATTTTGTGGTTCGCGCTCCAAGATCGGGGAACATTTGCATGATGCCGCCGATGACAAACAGGTAGATGCCGGTCACTGCCGTGCCGAGTTTGACCCCGAGGCTGGCATGCATGCCCTCGATCACGGCAATGGCGCCGAAGGCGCACCACAACAAGAAGATCGGCAAGTTGACTTGGCGCAGGCGCTTGACCCGCACCGGATGCAGGAAATTGATCGGCACGAAGCTCAGGATCGCCGCTGCTACAACCACGGCAAACGAGGCATATTCGCCCGGTTCGATCACAAACAGCGTGAAAACCAGCATGTTCCAGACGACCGGAAAACCCTTGAAGAAATTCTCCCGCGTCTTCATGCCGGTGTCGGCATAGTAGATCGCGCTTGAGACCACGATGATTGCCGCCGACAGGAAGGACAGGCCCGGCCCCATGAAACCGCGCTGGTAAAGCGCAAAAGCCGGGATCAGCACATAGGTCACGTAGTCGATGATGTTGTCGAGCACATCACCGGACCAGGTTGGCAGCACTTCCTTGACCTGCAGCTTGCGGGCGATCGGCCCATCGATGCCATCGACAAACAGCGCCAGGCCCAGCCACAGGAACATGGCCGCCCATTGTTGTTCGCTGGCGGCAACCAGTGACAGGAAGGCCAGGAACGAGCCGGACGCAGTCAACAGGTGAACCGAAAAGGCCTTGGCCTGCGGCATGGTCACCTTCTTGCCAACCGGCCTGGAGAATAACGGTTTTTTCAGCGCGTTTACTCCCCGCCGCTCGCCTTGCATGAAAGACTATCCGCACTCGCCCATGCGGCACAAGCGGATTTCCGGGATTGGCGCGCATTGGCCGCGTTGTCCAAAACGCCAAGCCGCGCTATTTGCTGTGGATCGGGAAGGAAAAGACTATCCATGGCCAGCCAGCAGAAGTGCGCAGACGTGATCGTGGCGGGAGCTGGCCCGGCCGGCATGATTGCCGCCCTTGCCCTGGCCGGACAAAATGCCGATGTCATTCTTGCCGGCCCGCCTGCATCTGCCGATGATCGGCGAACCACCACGCTGATGGCGCCGTCCATGGCCGCCCTGATCCCCGGCGTGGCGGACGCCCTCCGCCGCGATGGCGCGCCGCTGAAGGTCATGCGCATTCTGGACGGAACCACGCGGCTGCTGCGCAGTCCGCCCGTTTCCTTTCATGCCGCCGAACTCGGCGTGGACGCCTTCGGCTGGAATATCCCCAACCGCGCCATCAACGCCGCCCTCGAAACAGCAATTGCCGATGATAGCCGCATTTCACGGATCAGCCTGCCAATTGATGCCTGGGTGCTTGGTCCCGACAGCGTTGAAGCGCAGCTTGCCGGCGGCCGGACGGTCATCGCCAAACTCGCCTGCGCCGCCGATGGCCGCAGTTCCAAGGCCCGCGCAGCAGCGGGCATTGCCGCCAATTCCAAAAAGCTCGGCCAGTCAGCTTTCGTCGCCACCTTTGCGCATCAACGGCCGCATTTGGGCATATCGACGGAGTTCCATACCGAAACCGGCCCCTGCACCCAGGTTCCCCTGCCTGGCAACCGCTCAAGCCTGGTTTGGGTCGTGCGGCCGGAAACGGCAGATAAGCTGGCAGCGCTTGATGCTGCCGGATTGTCCATGGAAATCGAAATGCGGTTGCAATCCATTCTTGGCAAGGTTGCGGTTGAGGCGGGCTGGCAGGTCTGGCCGCTCGAAACCTCCCTGCCCGCCGCCTTCGCACAGAACCGTGTGGCGCTGGCCGGTGAAGCCGCCCATGTTTTCCCGCCGATCGGCGCGCAGGGCCTCAATCTGTCGGTGCGCGACGCGACCGATTTGGCAGCTTGTTTTGCGGCTCACCGCGATGATCCCGGCTCGGATGCCGCCATGCAGGCTTATGACCGCAAGCGCCGTCCGGATATTCTTGCCCGGATTTCCGCCGTTTCTGCGCTCAACGCCACCCTTTTGGCGGATTTCCTGCCCGCGCAAGCCGCCCGCAGCGCCGGCCTTGGCGCGCTTGGCGCGCTTTCGCCGCTGCGCGCCTTTTTCATGCGCGAGGGCATGAGCCCCGGCGCCGGCTTTGCCGCACTCAGTGAAGGCTTACGGAAAGAGATCGGCAGCAAGTCTGCCT
>JBATMU010000374.1:0-3118 GCA_049289995.1 Rhizobiaceae bacterium
TCCTGCGGCAAAGGCCGCCTCGGCAATCGCGCGGTGGGTGGATTGCGGCGAGGCGATGACCACCGCCTGCACCTTCGGGTCGGCCACAAGGTCTTGCCAATCCCGCGCCGCGCGGGCAAATCCGAAATTACGGGCATAGCGTTCGGCCGAGGCTTGCGACGCAGCGGCAATCACCTCCAGCCGGGCACGCAAGGCGGTGTCGAACACTGCGCCCACCGCCGCATAGGCCACCGCATGGGCCTTGCCCATGTAGCCGCCGCCGACTAGCCCAATCCCGATTTCGCCCAAGACCACCCCCACGGTTCAAGACGCATATTGCAACCGGTTGCAAAAAATGTATCCTACCCCCGCACGCCGCGCAAGCCCCGTTCGGGAGCGATGGCGGATGGAGGACCCATGACCGGACCCACCCTCAGGCTGACTGTGGCACAGGCCATCGTCCGCTGGCTGATCAACCAGTATATCCTGATCGACGGCAAAGAGACCCGCATTTGCGGTGGCGGCTTCGGCATCTTTGGCCACGGCAACGTGCCCTGTCTGGGCGAGGCGCTTTATCCGGTCCATCAGGAGTTGCCGCTTTACCGGGGCCAGAACGAACAAAGCATGGGCTTTGCTGCAGCCGCTTACGCCAAGTACCACCTGCGCCGCCGCTTCATGTTCTGTACCGCGAGTGCGGGGCCGGGCACCACGAACCTGTTGACCGCGGCGGCTTTGGCCCATGCCAACCGCCTGCCGATGCTGATGCTGTGTGGCGACACGTTTCTGACCCGCCTGCCCGACCCGGTCCTGCAACAGCTGGAGCATTTCGGCAACCCCACCATCGGCGTGAACGATGCCTTCAAGGCGGTCAGTCGCTATTGGGACCGGATCACCCATCCCGCGCAGATCCTGCAATCTCTGCCGGCAGCCCTTGCTACCATGCTTGACCCCGCCGATTGCGGCCCGGCCTTCCTGGGCCTGCCGCAGGACTTGCAAGGCTGGGCGTACGACTATCCCGAAGGCTTCTTCGCAAAGCGCGTCCACCGCATCCGCCGCCAATCCCCAGACATGGCCGAGGTGGCCGAGGCAGTGGCCCTGTTGCGAGCCGCAAAGCGCCCGGTGATCGTGGCCGGCGGTGGCGTGCAGTATTCGGGCGCGGTCGCCGAACTGACGGCGTTCGCGCAGGCACATGGCATTCCGGTGGTGGAAACCATCGCGGGCCGGGCGAACCTGCTTGCAGATCATCCGCTGAACATCGGTCCCCTGGGCGTGACCGGATCCGACAGCGCCAACACCATCGCCGGGGCAGCGGATTTGGTGCTGGCGGTGGGCACCCGGCTGCAGGATTTCACCACCGGGTCATGGACGGTGTTTGCGCCCGACGCCTGCCTGATCGGCCTGAACGCCGGGCGGCATGACGCGGCCAAGCACCAGTCGCTGACCGTCGTCGGCGATGCAAAACTCGGACTTCTGGCGCTGGGTGCGGCCCTGACCGGCTACCGCGCACCGGCGGACTGGGTCACCAAGGCGCAGGCCGCGCGCAAGGACTGGGACAGTTACGTCGCCGGGAACGTGGCGTACGGGAATCGTCCCAATTCATACGCCCAGGCCATCGGCGTGGTGAACGCGCTTTGCCATCCGCGCGACCGGGTGGTGACGGCGGCAGGCGGCTTGCCCGCCGAGGTGACCGCCAACTGGCGGACCCTTGGGATTGGCACGGTGGATGTCGAATTCGGGTTTTCCTGCATGGGATACGAGATTGCCGGCGGCTGGGGCGCGCGGATTGCCCAGACCGAACAGGAGCCGGATTTCGATACCGTCGTTTTCGTTGGCGACGGCAGCTATCTTCTGATGAATTCGGACATCTATTCCTCGGTCCTCACCGGGAAGAAGCTGATTGTCCTGGTGCTGGACAACGGCGGCTATGCCGTCATCAACAAGCTGCAGAACAACACCGGGCAGCCCAGCTTCAACAACCTGATCAAGGATTGCCCGACGGTTGACGCCCCCTTTGCCGTGGACTTTGAGGCCCATGCCCGCGCCATGGGGGCCAATGCCGAAACAGTGGCCAATCCCGCCGCGCTGGCCGAAGCGTTCCAACGCGCAAAGCAGGCCGCCAAGACCAGCGTCATCGTGATGCAGGTTGATGCCTACGAAGGCTGGACCACCCAAGGCCACGCCTGGTGGGAGATTGGCACGGCAGAGGTCTCGATCAGCGCCGACGTGCAAGCCAAACATGCCGAAGTGGAAGCTGGTCGCACGGGCCAAAGGCAAGGCCTTTGATGGCCAACCTTGCGCGCCTTGCCGGGCGGAATCTGCTGGTCATCGGCCGGGCCGGGATGGACCTTTACGCCGCCCCCCCCGACACCCGGATAGAGGATGCCACGCAGTTCACCGCAGCCCTGGGCGGATCGTCGGCCAACATCGCGGTGGCGGTGACGCGGCAGGGCTGTCGGGCGGCGCTGGTCACCTGCGTCTCTGACGATGCAGTGGGCCAGTTCTGCCTGAACCGGCTGGATGATTACCGCATCGACCGCACCCATGTTCGCACCGTCGCGGGCGAAGCGCGCAATTCGTTGGCCGTGGTGGAAACGCGGGCCGAGAACTGCCAGTCGGTAATCTACCGCAACAACGCCGCCGATTTTGCCATGACGGTCGCCGATGTGGAGCGCATCAACTACGCGGCCTACTCGGCACTGATCACCACCGGCACGGTTCTTGCGGCGGACCCGTCACGCAGCGCCGCCTTCCGGGCCTTTGACCTTGCCCGCGCGGCTGCACTGCCGCTTATCTTCGACGTCGACTACCGCCCCTATTCCTGGCCCTCGGCGGCTGTCGCGGCCGAGGTCTATTCCCGCGCAGCTGCCCTGTGTGACGTCTTCGTCGGCAATGATGTCGAGTTTGGTTTCATGGCGGGTCACATTGACCAGGGCCTTGAAATGGCGCGCAGTCTGATTGCCGCTGGCGCGCAGATCGTGGTCTACAAGCGGGGTGAAAAGGGCGCGATCACTTTCACCCGGGAGGGCGAGTTTACCACCGGCATCTACCCGACCCGGGCCTTGAAGCCCACCGGCGCGGGTGACAGCTTTCTGGGTGCCTTCATCGCGGCCCTGGCTGGCGGCCAGCCGGTGCGCGACGC
>JBATMU010000375.1:0-3748 GCA_049289995.1 Rhizobiaceae bacterium
AGCCCGGACAGCGCTTCGGCAAGGCCTGCGACGCGAAGAGCCGCCGGGCCCATGCCGCAACCGCGCATGCCTGCGCCCATATCGACCGGCGCACCGATCAACGCGATGGTTTTCAAGGTCATTTTCAGGCGCTCAACTTGAGGGTCTGGCCGGCATTGATGACGCCGAACAGGTCTTTCGGATTGGCAGGCAGCGGCAGGAGATCAAGTTCGCGGATCAGGCCATATTCCATCGCCAGCCTGCGGATGACCCTGAGCGCCGAGAAATCCTCGATGGCAAAGCCAACAGAATCAAACAGCGTGATGGCCTGGGCGGACGTGCGGCCCGGTTTCACGCCGGCAATGACTTCCCACAATTCGGTGACCGGATGATCGGCGGCAAGCTGCTGGATTTCGCCTTCGATGCGGGTCTGCGGGGGAAATTCCACGAAGATGTCAGCGCGCAACAGGATGTCGCGGGCAAGCTCGGTCTTGCCGGGGCAATCGCCGCCGACAGCATTGATGTGGACGCCAGCGCCCGCCATGTTGCCGCTCAGGATTGTCGCATTGGTCTTGTCGGCGGTCACCGTTGTAATGATGTCGGCGCCCTGCACGGCCTCTTCGGCCGAAGCTGCATTGATGATGGTCAGGCCGCTTGCCGCCATGTTGCGGTTGAATTTGCGCATGGCTTCGGGGTCTATGTCCCAGGTGCGGATGGTCTTGATGCCGCAGATGGCGCGAAACGCATGAGCCTGGAATTCCGACTGCGCGCCAAGCCCGATCAGCGCCATGACGGACGAATCCGGGCGGGCGAGATGCTTGGCGGCCATGGCCGAGGTCGCCGCCGTGCGCAGTGCCGTGGTCACGGTCATTTCCGAGAGAAGCGTCGGATAGCCTGTCGCCACATCGGCCAGCACGCCAAAGGCGGTAACGGTTTGCAGGCCGTGATGGGTGTTGCCGGGGTGGCCGTTGACGAATTTCAGGCCATAAGTCTCGCCATCGCTGGTCGGCATCAGTTCGATGACACCATTGGCCGAATGGCTCGGTACGCGCGGGGCCTTTTCGAATTCCGGCCAGCGGCGGAAATCGGTTTCAAGCTCGCTGACAAGCTCTGCAAACAGCCGGTCAAGGCCGACGGCCTTGGTCAGGGCGATGATGTCGCGTGTTCCGATGAAGTTGACCATGGGTTCCTCCCGAACCGAATTGTCAGGTGATGATGCGGGAAGCGGCTGTTGGTGAATATGGCAAACATTTGCAAAGTTAAGCATTCCATTGCACAATATGTCAGGAAAAATGGCGGAATGCACAAATGGATGATCTCGACCGCGCTCTGATTGCCGCGCTTTCCAATGATGGCCGAGCGCCCTTGTCGAAACTGGCGGACATTCTGGAGGTGTCGCGCGGCACCGTGCAGAACCGCCTCGACCGGCTCATGGAAGACGGCACGATCACCGGATTCACGCTCAGGCTCAAGAACATGCCGGATGTGCGCAAAGTGCGGGCCGTGACGCTGATTGAAGTGGCAGGCAAGCATACGGCATCGGTCGTCAGGATGATCCGCCAACTCCCGGAAATCACGTCGCTGCACACCACCAATGGCGCCTGGGATCTGGTCGCAGAAGTGGAGGCGCGCGATCTGGTCGAACTCGACCGCGTGCTGGCGCGCATGCGCACCTTCGACGGCATTTCCAAATCCGACACCAGCATCCTGCTCGCCCCAGCCTGATGATTTTGGTGCTGCAAGACTTGAACCGCCAACCGAACCCTGTTCAAAGCGCGCTCCGCCGGCTGCGCCGCGCGACATGGTTTAGAGGGTAGGCGTCATGGGCGCGCGGATCGGATTTGATTTCGGCACGTCGAATTCGACGGTCGCCATTCTGGAAAGCGGTGCGCCGCGCCTGCTGCCGCTTGAAGGGGCGTCCAGTACCCTGCCAAGCGCCATTTTCTTTGATTTCGAGACCGGCAGGGAACATTTCGGGCGCGAGGCCATCGCGCTTTACACCGAGGGCCATTCGGGTCGCCTGATGCGCTCGCTGAAAAGCGTGCTCGGCACCGGGTTGATGGCGGATTCAACGCGCATCAAAACGCGGTTGGTGACATTCGAAGATATTTTGGGGAAATTCATCCGGCATGTGAAAACACAGGCCGAGCGCCAGATCGGCGCGGAAATCACCGATGTGGTGATGGGCCGCCCGGTGCATTTCGTTGACGATGACGAGGCCGCCGACCGGCTGGCCCAGAACACGCTTGAAAAGATCGCCCGCAAGCAGGGCTTCAAACATGTCCATTTCCAGCTGGAGCCGATCGCGGCTGCGCTTGACTATGAGCGCAGCCTGACCGGCGAAAGCCTGGCGATGATTGCCGATATCGGCGGCGGCACGGCGGATTTCACACTTGCGCGGCTTGGTCCGGGCAGCAGCGAACACGGGCGCGTTTTGGCCAATGGCGGCGTGCATGTCGGCGGCACCGATATGGACCGGGTTTTGAGCGTCAGTCAGGTGATGCCCATGTTCGGGCTAGGCTCCAAATCCAAAGACGGGCGGCGCAACCTGCCGGTCTGGCCGTTCAACGATCTGGCCACCTGGCACCGGATCAACAGCCTTTCTGATCCCAAGGCGCTGGCGCAGCTGCAGGCAATCCTGAAAGATGCCGAGCAGCCCGGCCTGTTTTCCCGCTTGATCCACATCGTTGAGCACCGCGATGGCCACCGGCTGGCGGGTCAGGTGGAAGCGGCAAAGGTCGGGCTTTCAGCCAGATCGTTTTTCAATTCGGAAATCACCGGGCTGGACGGGCGAATTGTCGAATTCTCGCGTCAGCGGTTTGAGGACAGTGCTACTCATCTGGCCGAACGCCTGCATCGGTCATGCTTGGACACGCTTGGACTGGCTGGCATACCGGCGGAGCGCATAGAGGCCGTGTTCCTGACCGGCGGCACAACGCAGATTCCGTTTGTGCGCAAGATGCTGGAAGGTCTTTTCCCGAAAAGCACTTTTGTCAAAGGCGATGTGTTCGGCAGCGTCGGGCTGGGTCTGGCAATCGAGGCCGGGCGGGTTTTCAAGTAAACTGCGCGAACCGGCGGGTTGGGTTGCTGCAAAATGCAAGCGGCGCGGGTCTCCCCGCGCCGCCGCAAAGTCAGAATGATAGAAATCAGCCGCCGTAAACGTCGAACGTGAAATACTTGTCGTTGATTTCCTTGTATTTTCCATTGGCGCGGATGGCGTCGATGGCGGCAGTGAACTTGTCGGCCAGAGCCGTCTCGCCCTTGCGCACCGCAATGCCGGCGCCTTCGCCATGGATTTCGGCAATCGGCGTCACTGCGCCAAGCAGCTTGCAGCAAGCGCCTTCAGGGGTCTTCAGCCAGCCTTCGAGCACCGAAATGTCGTCGTTGACGGCATCGACGCGGCCGTTGGCCAGATCAAGCTGATATTCCTGGGCGGTCGGGTAGGACTTGATTTCCGATTCCTTGAAGGTGGCTTCAAGATAATTGTGGTGCACGGTCGAGCCCTGGGCGCCGATCGACTTGCCCTTGAGATCGGCTGGCGTGATGCCGGCGATTGTCGAGGTCTTGGCAACGGCGAAAGCCGGCGGAGTGTTGTAATATTTGTGGGTGAAATCGACCTTTTCCTTGCGCTCGGCGGTGATCGACATCGAGGCGATGATGGCGTCGAATTTCTTGGCCTGCAGGGCAGGGATGATGCCGTCCCAATCCTGGACGACGAATTCGCACTCGGCCTTCATTTCGGCGCACAGCGCATTGGCGATGTCGATGT
>JBATMU010000376.1:0-1730 GCA_049289995.1 Rhizobiaceae bacterium
TCGGCGCTGGCCTGCTCGCCCGCAACGCGCTGGCCAAGGGCCTCAAGACCAAGCCCTGGGTGAAGACCTCGCTGGCGCCCGGATCGCAGGTCGTCGCCGACTATCTCGCATCCTCAGGCTTGCAGAAGGATCTCGACAAGCTCGGCTTCAATCTGGTCGGCTTTGGCTGCACCACCTGCATCGGCAATTCCGGCCCGTTGCCGGAAGCCATTTCCAAAACCATCAATGACAAGGGCCTGATTGCCGCAGCCGTGCTCTCCGGCAACCGCAATTTCGAGGGCCGCGTCTCGCCCGACGTGCAGGCCAACTATCTGGCTTCGCCGCCTCTGGTTGTCGCCCATGCTTTGGCCGGCACCGTCACAAAAGATTTGACCAAAGAGCCGCTTGGCACTGACAAGAAGGGCAATCCGGTTTTCCTGAAAGACATCTGGCCGACGTCGAAGGAAATCCAGGATTTCATCGCCAAGTATGTGACGAAGAAAATCTTCAAGGAAAAATACGCCGACGTCTTCAAGGGCGACAAGAACTGGCAGAAGGTCAAGGTTCCGGCCGGCCAGACCTATGAATGGGACGATGCCTCCACCTATGTGCAGAACCCGCCCTATTTCGCCGGCATGGGCAAGTCCGCCCAGGGTGTCACCGACATCAAGGGCGCGCGCATTCTCGGCCTGTTCGGCGACAAGATCACCACCGACCACATCTCGCCGGCCGGCTCCATCAAGGCCGCCTCGCCAGCCGGCAAATACCTCACCGGCCACAAGGTCGCCGTGGCTGATTTCAACCAGTACGGCACGCGGCGCGGCAATCATGAAGTGATGATGCGCGGCACGTTTGCCAATATCCGCATCCGCAATTTCATGCTCGGCGCCAATGGCAAGGAGGGCGGCTACACCATCCACTATCCCTCCAAGCAGGAAGTGGCCATCTATGACGCGGCCATGCAGTACAAGGCCGAAGGCGTGCCGCTTGTGGTGTTTGCCGGCATTGAATACGGCAATGGCTCATCGCGCGACTGGGCGGCCAAGGGCACCAATCTCCTGGGCGTCCGCGCCGTCATCGCCCAGTCCTTCGAGCGCATCCACCGCTCCAATCTGGTCGGCATGGGCATCGTGCCCTTCGTCTTCGAAGAGGGAACCAGTTGGAAGACGCTCGGCCTGACCGGCGATGAAACCGTCTCCATCGACGGCCTCGCCGCCGCCCGGCCCAAGCAGAAGATGACCGCCGTCATCACCGCCGCCGATGGCAAGGTCTCCAAGGTGCCGATCATCTGCCGCATCGATACCGCCGAGGAAGTCGCCTATGTGAAGAACGGCGGCATCCTGCAATACGTGCTGCGCGATCTGGCGGCTTAAAGCCGGATTTCTCTCCCCGCCTCATCCGGATCTTTCCGAAAGAAGCGGGGAGAAGCAGGCTTGCTGCGCCGCCGCCCGTCAGCGGCTCACGCGGCGAAAATCAGCCCGGAGCCTGCAATCACCAAAGCCGCGCCAAGCCAGGCCGGCAGCGGCGGTCGCTCGCCGGTTTTCCACCACAGAAGCGGCAGCACCAGCGCTGGCGTTGTCGCCGACAAAGTGGCGACGACCCCGACATCGCCGCCGCGCAGCGCAAACAGCAAAAGTGTCACCCCGACGCCAATCGCCGCAAATCCGGACAGGGCCACCTGCCCTGCAAGTTTCGGCGTTAGTGTGGCGCGGGCCCGCGCGGCAGTGAATCCGGAAACCATGGCCAGTGTC
>JBATMU010000377.1:0-5299 GCA_049289995.1 Rhizobiaceae bacterium
CATGCACCTGATAGGTGTCGAACATGAAATCCTTGCGCAGCACGGGCAGGGCGCAGGCCTCGCGCGCCGCCGTCATGAAGGCGAGGCTCCCCTGGAACGACGGTCCGTCGGTCAGCACCGAAAGGCACGACGCGCCGCCTTGCTGATAGGCTTTGGCCAATTCAGGCGGGTCGAAATCAGCGCGGATCAGGCCTTTGGACGGGCTGGCCTTCTTGATTTCAGCAATCAGCCCGAACCGGTTTTCCGAACGCGCGGCCCTGAGCGCGGCGAAGAACCCGCGCGGCGGCGCTTCTTCTCGCTGGCGGGCCCGCAAGTCGGCGAATGGCACGGCGGACTTCGCTGCGGCGATTTCTTGGCGCTTGTAGGCTTCAATCGTGCGCAGGATGTCGGCCATGCACTCAGCCCGCCGAATTGGAAACGGCGATCAGCCGTTCCAGCGCCTGCCGGGCCGCGCCGGAATCAATGGCGGCTTCCGCCAGCACCTTGCCTTCAATCAGCGATGCCGCCTTGCCGGCGATCACCAGCGATGCAGCCGCGTTCAACAGCACGATATCGCGATAAGGGCCTGGCTCGCCGTTGAGAACGCCGCGCAGTGCCAGTGCATTGTCAGCGGCTTCGCCACCTGTCAGGTCGGCCTTGGCGGCGCGCATCAAGCCAATGTCTTCCGGCGTGACGGTGAACAGCCGCACATGGCCGTCTTCGATGGCCGCCACATGCGTTTGCCCGGTCGTGGTCATTTCGTCGAACCCGTCGCCATGCACGACCCAGGCGGATTGCGTGCCGAGCGACAAGAGCACATGCGCCAGCGGCTCGACCCATTCCTGCGAATAGACGCCCAGCAATTGCCGCGTCACGCCGGCCGGGTTGGAAAGGGGCCCGATCAGGTTGAAAATTGTCCTGATGCCAAGTTCAACCCGCATCGGCCCGACATGCCGCATGGCCGGATGGTGCACCGGCGCAAACATGAAGCCGATTCCCGCCTTGCTGATGCAATCGGCAATCACGTCCGGCCCGACATCGACCTTGACGCCAAGCGCGGTCAGCGTGTCGGCAGCCCCCGAACGCGACGACAAGGCGCGATTGCCGTGCTTGGCGACCGGCACGCCGCAGCCTGCCACCACAAAAGCCGTCGCGGTTGAGACATTGTAGGAGCCGGAGCCGTCGCCGCCTGTGCCGACTATGTCCATGGCGCTTTCCGGCGCATCGACCTTCAGCATCCGCCCGCGCATGGCTTGCACCGCGCCGGTGATTTCATCGACGGTTTCACCGCGCACCCTGAGGCCGACCAGCAAGCCGCCGATCTGCGCGGCGGTGCCTTCGCCAGCCATGATGATGTCGAAAGCCGTGCGCGCCTCGTCCTGATACAGCTTTTGACCAGCGGCGACTTTCGCGATGATCGGCTTCAAATTGCTCATTTCGCCGCCTTCTCAGAAGCTCAGGGCCGAACGGATGGCAGTCTCGTTGATGGTTACGCCGTAATCGGTCTGCAGCCGCACCACCAGCTCATCGAGCATGTCATCGGAAATGCCTGATGCCTGCGCCTTCTGTTCCTCTTCCGGCACCAGATCGGCTCCGGCGCCCACCGGTTCGGTGACTTCAGTGACGGTGAAAACCACCCGAGCGCCGTCCGAAGCGGCAAGACTGGTGCCGCTGTCGCCCTTCTTGACGGAAAATACCGCCGAAACGCCTGCCGCTCCGATATCAGCATCCTCGGCTTCCCGCTTCAAGCCGCGCTTGGTCTGCGGTTCAAGCGACATGTCCTTGGCGACATCGGCAAGTGATTTGCCGCCTTTCAGCGCCTTGACGGCATCCCCGGCCTTTTCGGCCAACAGCCGTGCGGCTTCTTCCTTGGTCCAATCGGCAACAACCTTGTCCTTGATCTCGTCAAGCGTCCGGTCACGCGCCGGCGTGATGGCTGCAACCTCGTAGAAAACAAAGCCGGTGCTGCCGATGGGCAGAGGGCTGTTTTCCACGCCGACATCGGTTTCAAAGGCGGCTGCAATCAATTCTTTCGATTGCGGCAATGTCGATATCACCGCGCCTGCGGGATCGGTCGCCGCCCGGTCAATGGCCTCAATCGTCACCACTTTCAGGTCTGACTTGGCGGCAGCTTCGGCCAGTGACGAGCCGCCGGCTCTGGCGTCTTCGAAGGCATCGTGCACGTCCAGAATGATGCGGCTGGCTTCGGCCAGCGCAAGTTCCGAACGGATCTGTTCCTTTACCTCGTCGAAGGTCTTGACGATCTCCGCTTCGATCTTGGTGACGCGGATGATGATCGGTCCGAATGCACCCGTGATGACGCCGCTGACACTGCCCTCGGTCAGCTTGAAAGCCTCCTCGCCGACCGCAGGATCGGGAACCTTGCCTTTTTCAAACGCGCCCAGCGCCACGTCGGCAAGTGTCTTGCCTTCGGCCTTGACGATATCCTCAAAGGTCGATCCGCCCTTCAGACTTTGGGCGGCGAGATCGGCGGCGGCCTGGTCCTTGAACACCAATTGTTCGATCGTCCGCTTTTCCGGCGTCGTGTAGAGGCTGATATTCTTGTCGTAATCGGCGCGAACCTGCGCGTCGGCGATTGCCTTCGGGTCGGAAATGTCAGCCGGTTCAAGTTTGACATAGGCAAGCTTGCGGTATTCGGGCGCAGCGTAATCCGCCTTGCGCGCCGCAAACCATGTTGCCAGCGCCTCATCGGTCACCGTGCCGGGCGTGACGCTGGCCGGCTGCAGCAGGATGAAATCAATCGTCCGGTCTTCGCCCTTGTAGAGCGAAATGGCCTTGAGGAAAGTTTTGGGCGCATCAAGCCCATCGGTCACCGCTTCGACAATCTGCTGGCGGACCGCCACCTGTTCGCGGCTCTTGAGATAATCTTCCGGGCGCATGCCGACCTGGGCGAGCACCTGATCGAAAATATTGCGGTCATATTGGCCATTGGCGCCATGAAATGCCGGGTCTTCGGCGACGAGCTTGGCAAGTCGTTCCTGCGAAACACCGAGTTTCAGCGTGCGGCCCTGTTCGTCGAGCACCGCCCCTGCGACCAATTGCGACAGGACCTGGCTGTCAACGCCCAGCGCCTGCGCCTGTTCACGCGTCAGCCGCTGGCCATATTGCTGCGAAAGCAACCCAACCTGACGGTCATAGGCCAGCCGGTAATCCTTGATGGAAACCTCGGTTTTTCCTGCGGTAATGACCGCTCCGCCGGCCGGATCGGTCAACATCGTGCCGGAAATGCCCCAAACCGCAAAACTTCCCACCAGAAGAAGCAGAAGAAGTTTGGCGACCCAGGTTCCCGCCGCAGCGCGCAATGACTCAAGCATGTCCGGTTCTTGTCCCGTTGTTTATCGGTGAGTTTAGGCCAGCGGCATAGCGGCCTTCAAGCGCCCTGTCGATTGCTTTATGCCGTCAAGATGCTAGAGCGCTGGCAACCCATTTACGGAGGATGATGACATGACGCCGGGAATTCGGCCGCTTGTGGCGGGCAACTGGAAAATGAACGGCTTGACTGCCAGCCTGGGCGAAGCGCGGGCCATCGCCAACGGCTTTATGTCGGGTCTGGATGCGGAAACCGATGCTGCGCTGTGCGCTCCGGCAACGCTGCTGAATCAGCTGTCGGATGTTCTGGCGTCGTCCCCTGTCAAATCCGGCGGACAGGATTGCCGTGCTGAAGTTTCCGGCGCCTTCACCGGCGACATTTCTGCTGAAATGCTGCGCGATGCGGGGGCAACCTACGCAATCGTCGGCCATTCCGAACGGCGCACGCTGCATGGCGAAACCGATGCTGATGTCAACGCCAAGGCGCAAGCCGCCTGGCGGGCAGGGCTGATCGCCATCATCTGCATTGGCGAGACAGGCGATGAGCGCAAGGCCGGTCAAACGCTTGCCGTCTTGTCGCGCCAGCTTTCCGGCTCGGTACCGGCGTCTTCGACGGCTGCAAACACAATCATTGCCTATGAACCGGTTTGGGCCATCGGAACGGGCCTGACGCCGACCTCGGGCGATGTGAAGGATGCCCATGCCCATATCCGCGCGGACCTTGCCGGCATTTGCGGGGCAGAAGGCTCAAAGATGCGCATTCTCTATGGCGGCTCGGTCAAGCCGTCCAATGCCGTGGAACTCATGGGCGTGGACAATGTTGATGGCGCGCTGGTTGGCGGCGCCAGCCTGAAAGCTGCTGATTTCCTCGGGATTGCCGAGGCGTATCTGTCGCTCTGATGCTTTTAGCGCCGGGCCGGATTAGTCTGGTCCGGCCTGAGCGGCGGATCGATGAGTGCTGCGGCAGCGTCGCCATCGACGGTGTCGCCTGACGCATTGACCAGGGGCAGATCGGCGTCATTCCAGCCGCGCAGGCCCAGTTTTACCGAGCGGACGTCGGTAAACCCCATGTCTCCAAGCACGAGCGCTGCAAGCGCGCTGCGGTTTCCTGACCGGCAAATGAGAATGACCGGCTTTTGCCGTGCGTTGGCGAGTTCCGGTTCGGTTTCGGCATAATCCCATTCTGCCGCCGATTCCATGATGCCGCGCGGCACGCTGAGCGATCCCGAAATGTGCAGGTCCGCAAATTCGCCTGGCTCGCGGATGTCGACCAGAACCACGTCCTTGTCTGCTTCGAGCAGGCCCGGCAAATCCCAGGGATTGATTTCGCGGATCTTTTCAGCCGCTTCCGCAGCCATTTGCCGATAGGTTTTTGCGTTCATGCCAAGGATCCCGCCGCAAGCCGATATGGAGCGCTGAGATAGGAAGCCGCAAAGCCGGAAGCCAGCCCCGGCATTGCGGCAAAACGCGCAGCCGGGCAGGGCGCCGCAAGCCGCCGTGACCGCCCTCATGCAACATTGGTGCAGAACTGGCACCCAAGCGGGCTTGGAAATGCCGTCATTGCAGTGTAATGAGCCGCAAAATCCGCGCAGCCGCGCCGTCGAATTTCTGGAAAGCCCGAAAATGCAGACCGTTTTGATCGTCGTTCACCTCATGATCGTGCTTGCGCTTGTCGGCGTGGTGCTTTTGCAGCGTTCGGAAGGCGGCGGTCTGGGCATCGGCGGCGGCTCCGGATTCATGACGGCGCGCGGTGCGGCCAATGCACTTACCCGGGCCACTGCCATTCTGGCGGCGGCGTTTTTCGTGACATCGCTGTCTTTGTCGATCCTTGCCCGTTATGGCGAAAACGCAACCGATGTGCTCGACAAGGTGCCCGGAACATCGGATGGCGGCGTGCTCGACAAGCTGGGTGGTGCTCCGGCAGCTCCGGCTGCACCCGCAGACGTTGCTCCTGCTGCTCCGGCAGCGCCCGCTGCGCCCACCGATGCAG
>JBATMU010000378.1:0-3203 GCA_049289995.1 Rhizobiaceae bacterium
ATGGCCCATCAGCAGAAATATGGGCACGATCGACAGGGAGTAGCTGGAAAACGCGCCAAAGGTTTCCGTCTTCAGCTTTGACATGACAATGGCCGGATTGCCGGTGACAAGCACGATGCCGCCCAAACCGCAGACCAGCATGGCCAGCCCAATCGGCATGCGTAAAAAAATCAGCCCCAACAGGACGGGGAATGCCCAGAGGCCGATTTCAATGGCGCTCAATGGACCGTCTCCGCGGCAATTGAGCGGGTTTCGCGGCCGGTGATCAATGCGCGCCAGCGGTCCCAGGCCGACCAGAACGTGACGACGACGCCGATGGCCGCGGGGAAAAGGCAGGCGCCATAGGCCCACCAGACCGGAAATTGCAGGAACAGCGTGATTTCGCCATTGCCGATTTTGCCGCGCGTGCCTTCCAGCAGCCGGACCGCCAAAATCGCCATGACAACCGCAAACAGCGTTTCCCAAATTGCCAAAAGAAAGCGGTTGGGGCGATGTCCCAATCCGGACGTGAAAATGTCGACTGTGGCGTGGCCGGCCTGCAGGGCGGCGATGGGCAGAAAAGCGAAAACGGCGAACGCCATGCCGGCTTCGACCAGTTCGAAATCGCCGGGAACCGGACCAAGGCCGAGGAAATTCAAAGCCCGGCCGGCCACCGAAAGGCTGGTCATGACGATCAGCGCAGACAGGACAAAGCCGCCCAAAAGCGCAGAAAACAGGGCAAGACGATGGGCAATCCGGTCCATGAGGTCATCCCCGGGAAAGTCAGGACGCTGAATACAAGGGAAAGCAGCCAGCGCCCGCGCGAGTGCGCGGGCGCCAGCGCGCCATCTACTTGGTATTGGCCGTCATCAGGGCGCGGGCCTCATCCAAAAGCGCCTGTCCGTCAAAGCCGGCGGCCGCGGATTCCTTCACCCAAGTGTCGATGGTCGGCTGGGCCGCAGTTTGCCATTCCGCGACCTGTTCGGGCGTGAGCTGAACAATGGTATTGCCGAGATCGACCGCCTTCTGGCGGGCAGGGGCATCTGCCTCCTGGCTGGTCTTGCCGGCCAAAGCCGAGAATTCCAGGCCGGAATTGGCGTCAATCACCGCCTTGAGGTCATCGGGCAGCTTGTCATAGACGGCTTTGTTCATGGCCAACAGGAAGGCCGATGTGTAAAGCGATGCGCCGGTGAATTCGGTATGATTGTGCACCAGTTCCGATGATTTCAGTGATGCCGTCACTTCCCAGGGCAGGATGGTGGCGTCGATCACGCCCTTCGACAGCGATTCCGGAACAGCGGGAACCGGCATGCCGACAGCCGTTGCGCCGAGATTGGTGACCATCATGTTGGTCACGCGGGTTGGCGCGCGCAGCTTGACGCCGGAAAGATCGCCAATCTTGGTGATGGGGTTCTTGGAATGGATGAGGCCGGGGCCGTGCGTCCACAGGCCCAAAACCTTGAAATCCTTGAAATCCTTGTCGAACATGTACTTTTCGCCAAGCGTCCAGAAGGTGCGCGAGGCCGCTTCGGCATTGGTCATCGTGAAGGGCAATTCCATCACTTCGGTGCGCGGGAAACGGCCCGGCGTATAGCCCGGCAGTGTCCAGACCACGTCGGCCACGCCGTCCATGACCTGATCGACCAGTTCGCCCGGCTTGCCGCCCAACTGCATGGCCGGGTAGTGTTCGAAAACGATGCGGCCCTTGGATTCTTCCTCGATCTTCTTCATCCACGGAATCAGAAGCTTGGCCGGAATCGGCGCCTGCGCGGGCAGAAACTGGTGCAGCTTCAGCTTGACTTCCTGCGCCCAGGCCGAGCCGAACGACATCATGGCGGCGAGAGCCGAAATGCCGGCAAGCTGCGCGGCTTTGTTCAGATAGGATTTCATTTTTCCCTCCCGTTTATAATTGTTGAACATAGAGATGCAGCAAGAAAACAGCTTTGGAGTCCGGAATGCAAGCGCCAAGCCGAATTTATGGGTAGCGACGCCTTTTGGATGGCGAACCGGCTGGTGTATCAACCAAATATGCGGCGGATGGCTGGAACCAGCTTGAACAGGTCGGCAGCCAGCACGGCGGCGAGACCTGCAGCGGCCGCGGCGAGCGCATCAAGCGGGGAGGGTGAGGCAAACCGGAACAGGTCTTGCAGCCAGGGAACCATGATGCAGCCAGACACCACGGCGACTGCCGCAAGCGTCACCGCCCAGGCGACGATGTAGCCGCGTGCAAACAGCGTGAAAAGCATCAGGCCGCGCGCCTCATTGAGCCGGACGAGGGCCAGGTTGCCAGCGGTCAGCGAAATGAAGGCCAGCGTGCGGGCGGTGTTTTCATCGCGGCCCAGGCCGAGCACATAAACATAAACCCCAAGCACCACAGCCAGCACGATCGCACCCTGGGCAAGGCCAAGCAGGATTTGCGGCGCACCGGCAATCAGGTCGCCCGCCTTGCGCGGCGGCCGGTCCATGATGGCTTTCTCTTCCGGCGTCGCTTCAAAGACGATGGAGCACATCGGGTCGATGATCATCTCGATCAGGATGACATGGGCGGGAAACAGCATGGGCGGCAGGCCCATCAGCAAGGGGACAATGGCCAGGCCGGCAATCGGCACATGAATGGCGGCGATGTAGATCATCACCTTGCGCAGGTTGTCGAATATGCGCCGTCCCATGCGCACGGCGGCAACGATGCGGCCGAAATCCTCGTCGAGCAGGACAATGCCGGCGGCTTCGCGCGCCACATCGGTGCCACGCTGGCCCATGGCGATGCCGATATCGGCGGCCTTGAGCGCTGGCGCGTCATTGACGCCGTCGCCAGTCATGGCAACAATGCCGCCGCCGGATTTCAGCGCCTGAACCAGCCGCAATTTCTGATCCGGCGTGACGCGCGCAAACACGCAATGGCGGCTGGCAGCCATGGCCAGAGCGGCGTCATCCAGCTTTGCCAGTTCAGCGCCGGTCAATGCGCCCTCGGCGACGTCAATGCCCGCCTCGGCGGCAATGGCGAGCGCGGTTCCGGGGAAATCGCCGGTGATCATTTTCACGCTCATGCCGGCCCGGCGCGCTTCGGCCACGGCGGCCGGCACGGTGCGGCGCAGCGGATCCTCAAAAGCGACAAGACCGGAAAAGGTGAAGGCGACGTCGGCCGGCTTTTGCGGCGGTAGGTCACCCTTTGCCGAGGCTTTGGCGACCGCCAGAACGCGCAGGCCGCGCACGCCGAGTGCCTG
>JBATMU010000379.1:0-7126 GCA_049289995.1 Rhizobiaceae bacterium
CGTAAGGGACAGTCCGTGCCAAAGGCCGGACAACAACGGGAGAGCATACATGCGCAAAATCATTCTGGCCTCACTGATCGCAGTCATTACCGCCGCACCGGCCTTTGCCGCTGACGGTATCGAAGGCATGTGGCAACGCCCGGCCAACAAGGGCGGCGCGCTCGAGCGCATTTCCGCCTGCGGCGGCGCGTTCTGCGTCACCGTCGCCAGTGGCGAGCATTCGGGCAAGTCGGCAGGCAAGTTCACGATGACGGCGCCGGGGAAATACAAGGGCACGCTGACCGACATTTCTGCAAACAAGACCTACAATGGCAAAGCCACTTTGACAGGCAATTCGCTGAAAATGAGCGGCTGCGTCATGGGCGGGCTGATCTGCAGCAGTGAAATCTGGTCAAGGCAGTAAAATCTCGGCGGCCATCGTTTCGCCCGGCGCCGGTTGCGGTTCCCGGGCAACGACATGCAAAGGCCCGGCAGCCGCTAACATCGCGGCAGCCGGGCTTTTTACTGCACTATTCATAAAGAGGCCAATCCAGCAGCTTCCGGCAATGAACCTTTCCTGACGGGCGCGCGACTGATGATTGTCACGTCATCAGCGCTTCAGGAAAGGACGCTCCAATGACCCTGCTCCGCAAAGCCGCCCGCTCGGCGCTCATTTTGTCCATTCTGGCGACCGGCTTCGCCTCGGCGGGCTATGCCGCCGGGCCAAAGGCTGGTGCCATCAAATCCAACGTCACGATGAAGCCCGGCTGGTATTGCCTGATCTGGGAACGGATGAGCGACGGCAGCTGGGTGTGCCGGCTGCAGGAAAAGCGGGCATAGGACGCTTCACCGCGCCTTTTGCCCGAACAGCACCTTTTGCGCTTCCTTGTCGTCAGCCAGATTACGGCGGTGTTCTTCGCCGACCGCCATGCCGGCAATGACGGCCGGTCTCGCCATGATGGTTTCGAACCAGCGCTTGAGATTGGGGAAATCCTCCAGGTCCTGCCCCTGGTTCTTGTATGGCCGGACCCAGCCGACACAGGCCATGTCAGCAATGGAATATTCGCCTGCGAGGAACGGCCTGTCAGCTAGCCGCCGGTTCATGACGCCATAGAGCCGGTTGACCTCATTGGTGTAGCGTTCGATGGCGTAGGGCACTTTTTCCGGCGCATATTGGCGGAAATGATGGGCCTGGCCGCACATCGGCCCGAGCCCGCCCATCTGCCAGAACAGCCATTGATCGACCTCGACGCGGGCGCGCTCGTCCACTGGGTAGAACCGGCCATACTTGCGGCCGAGATATTGCAGGATGGCGCCGCTTTCGAAAATGGAAATGGGCTCACCGCCCGGCCCGTCCGGATCAATAATGGCCGGCATGCGGTTGTTGGGCGCGATGGCGAGGAATGACGGCTCGAATTGCTCGCCGCGGCCGATGTTGACGTAGCGGACCGCGTAAGGAACGCCAAGCTCCTCCAGCATTGTGGAGATTTTCCAGCCATTGGGCGTCGGCCAGTAGTAGAGTTCAATGGGATTGGTCATGGCGGGCTCCTGTTTGGCCAAGCCTAGGCGGCGCGCCCCGGCTGCGGCAAGGCCATCACGCACAATTGTCCTGTTAATCACCTTGAACTGCAGATGAATGGGCATCTCAGGCGGCGTTCAGGCGGCCCGGCGCATTCTTCCTGTCACAAGGGGATTACCCCGAGGGGATGAAACAATGCTTGCCCGCCGCTTCACCATGGTCTGCCTGATCGTAACCATTTTCGGCATGAGCCTGTCCATTCTGGTTTCGCAAACCGCCCGCTCACGTGAAATCGGCGCTGCCGTGCCTTGCGTGTTTGAAGGCGCATGGACTTGCCTGCCGCCACGGCGGTGAGGGTTCGTGGTTCGTGGTTCTCGGTTCGGAAGTGGCTGTCATGACAATCAACAAATTCAACCCGGGCATGGTGCTGGCCGCTGTTTTCCGCGCCGTGCTGCTGACCGGAATTCTGGCGGGTCCGCTGGCGCTGTTGTCGGCGCCGCGCGCCGGGGCAGCGATCCAGCGGCTTGAAGCTGCTGAAACGACCAAAAACACCGGCATGGGTTTTGTGCTGCTGGTCAGCCTGCAGCGCAGGCGCTGACACCCCTCGCAAAACTGTCACAACATGCTGTATAATGCCGCATGAAAACACGAATCCACGCCAATCACAGCCTCGAAACCCGCACACCGCCCCCATATGCCCGTCAGGATTTCACCAATCCGGCGGAGGCGGTCCAAGCCGTAAAAGCGCTTTATGCGCGCAATACCGGTTTTTTGACCGACGCCTTCCGGCGCATGATCAACGAAACCGAGCAAAACGAGCGCTACCGCGCCTGTTATCCCGAAATCAGCCTGTCCATCACCTCGTTCAGCCAAGCCGATTCGCGATTGTCCTATGGGCTGGTGGCCGCACCCGGCGATTATTCGACCACGATTACCCGGCCCGACCTGTTTGAGGCCTATCTGACCGAACAGATCCGCCAGTTGATGCGCAATCACGACATTGCGGTCAGCGTTGGCGAATCGACCACGCCGATCCCGCTGCATTTTGCCTTTCCGGAAGGCATGCATGTCGACAATGCAAGCGAGACGCGGATGTCGCGGCCGCTGCGCGACCTGTTCGACGTGCCGGACCTGAAGGGCACCGACGACCAGATCGCCAATGGCACCTATGAACCCGCCCCCGGCGAGCCGGCCCCGTTGGCCGCGTTCACGGCGCAGCGCACCGACTATTCGCTGCACCGGCTGGCACATTACACCGCCACCAGCCCCGGCCATTTCCAGAATTTCGTGCTGTTCACCAATTACCAGTTCTATATCGACGAATTCTGCGCGCATGCGCGCGGCCTGATGGCCAAGGGCGGCGAAGGCTATGAGAGCTTTGTCGAACCGGGCAATGTCATCACCATGGCCGGCCAAACCACGGCGCAGGAAGGGGCGACCCCGGTGCGGCTGCCGCAAATGCCGGCCTATCACCTGAAAAAGCCCGGCCATGGCGGCATCACCATGATCAATATCGGCGTGGGGCCTTCCAACGCCAAAACCATCACCGACCACGTGGCGGTGCTCAGGCCGCATGCCTGGCTGATGCTCGGCCATTGCGCGGGCCTGCGCAACAGCCAGGCGCTGGGCGATTATGTGCTGGCGCATGCCTATGTGCGCGAAGACCACGTGCTGGACGACGACCTGCCGGTTTGGGTGCCGATCCCGGCGCTCGCCGAAGTGCAAGTGGCGATCCAGGAAGCAGTAGCCGAAGTGACCGGATTTTCCGGCTATGACCTCAAACGCATCATGCGGACCGGAACGGTGGCGACCATCGACAACCGCAATTGGGAATTGCGCGACCAGACCGGGCCGGTCAGGCGGCTGTCGGTCAGCCGGGCGATTGCGCTCGACATGGAATCGGCGACCATCGCCGCCAACGGCTTCCGCTTCCGCGTGCCTTACGGGACGCTTTTGTGCGTCTCAGACAAGCCGCTGCATGGCGAATTGAAGCTGCCTGGCATGGCGACCGATTTCTACAAGCGGCAGGTCGCCCAGCATCTTTCCATCGGCATATTGGCGGTAGAGAAGCTGGCCGCCATGCCGCCCGAACGGCTGCACTCACGCAAGCTGCGCAGCTTCTCGGAGACGGCCTTCCAATAAAAAGGCCGCAATGCCGCCATGATCGGCATGTGTCTGGCGGACCATGACCCATCTGAAGCCAGCCTCCGCAATGCCTCTGTTGATCCTCGGTTTCATCGCATTTGCGGCAACCGGGGTGATCTTCGGCTTTCTCGGCCGGTTGCACCCGGCCTTTGACAGCTTTGCGCATTTTCGGCTGCATTTTGCGGCGCTGCTGATTGGAGGCGGAGCAATCAGCCTGATGGCCGGACTGAGGCGTGAAGCGCTGATGGCCGCTGTGCTGGCGCTGGGTGCATTTGCCTCCGTGCAGCCCCTGCCCGGACCGGCTGCGGCAACTGCCAATGGCGGGCCGCGCTACAAGCTGCTGCAATTCAACGGCCGGTTCGACAATGCCGAGCCTCGGCGTTTCCTGTCGCTGATCGGGCGCGAGCGGCCGGATGTCATCGCGCTGCAGGAAATGTCGGCAAGCTGGCAAAAGGCTTTGGAGCCGATTGCTGCGGTCTATCCGCACCGGCACCGGTGCGCACATCGCGGGCCATTGGGCGGAGTAATGATCCTGTCGCGGCGGCCGTTCTGGCCAGGTTCGGCGCCGCAATGCCGCGATGAAGGAGCGCTTGCCATAGCCGACTTGGACTTTGGAGGACGCAGGCTGACCATTGCGGCTCTGCATCTGGAATGGCCGTGGCCGCACGGCGCTCCAGCGCAGATCAGGCGGCTTGAGCCGGATTTTGCGGCGCTTGGCTCAGACGCCATTCTGGCCGGTGATTTCAACGCAGCGCCGTGGAGTGCGGCAGTCACCGGCATTGCAGCGGCAAATGGAATGTCCATCGTGCCGGGTCTCGGCCCGACATGGCTGCACCATAGCCTGAACGCCGGTTTGGCAAGATGGATCGGCCTGCCGCTCGACAATGTGCTGCATGGCGCAGGGGTTTCGGTTGTTTCGGCGCGCACACTGGAACCGGCAGGTTCGGACCATCTGCCGGTTTTGGTGGAGTTCAGCCTGCTGGATGAAACAGAACTGCCGCAAACCGTATGGCTTCACCAGCCATCAGCAATGTCCTCGGCCAGCGCGCGGCGGCCGGCGGCGGCAGCCCCGTCTTTCGTGGCGCGCATGTAATAGACGAAGGACAGGCTGGCGCGGCCCGACAGGCCGGCATTGGCTATATCAACCGGCAGCAGAACCTGGCGGCCGTACATTGTGCGGCGCGGGATGCGGACCTGCGGCATGGCGTGTTCGATCAGTTCGGCGCAAAACAGGCGGCTGTCGTCATCGCTGTCGAATACAAAGTCATATTTCGTGCCGATATGGCCGAAAAATGCGCGCAGCGACTTGGCGCGCGCCGCTTTTGTCAGGCTTGGCCGGAAGATTGCAACGGCGTCCGTATCGAGCACGACATCATAGCGCGACAGGTGCACGCCCTTGTGGTCGGCCTCGATCATGACCGCGCCGTCGCGCACCTTCTGCTGGTGGGGGATCAGGTTGGGGTCATTCCAGACGCCAGCCGCTTTCAACTCCCTCTCGGTGCCGAGATAGAGCGCGGAATGGCCGAGGTAACCGGGGATCAACCGCGACGAAGCCCGATGCCGCGAGCGGACCACGAGAATGTCGAGCGGCCGCAAATGGGCGCGCACCTCTGCCTTGGCCTCGGCATTGCGGGCCAGGTAGCCCTTGCGGCTTTTAAGCTGAGCGATAACGCGGCCGCCGGGTTCGGCCAGCGGCTCGGCAAGATCGACCACCCATTTCGGAAACACTTCGCGCGGGCCGTCAGCCTTCGGTTTCGGCTTTTTTTCCGGCTCCGCCCAAATATCGGTTCCGCAGCCGCTCTCCTGCGCCGCAGCGGGCGCTGCGAAAGCCAGCAGAAGCACAAGAACGGAAATCAAGGCGCGCATGATATAGCCTCCCCTAAGCCAATATCAGCGATTTCCGATAAAAGCGGTTTGACCGCCGTCAAACCGGTGCCGGACAAACACGTCTAACCCGCGCGCTTGGTGCCGGTTTTCAACAGCGGCTTGACCAGCTTTTCGACCGGCCCGCCACGGCGATGCTCTTTTCGGTCGAATTCATCCTGCTCGCGCTTGGATTCCAGAACCATTTTGTAGAGCGACAGGCGCAGCCCGGCGTCAAGCAGGCGGCAATTGGCGGCTTTGGTTGGCGGAAAACTGCGGATTTTGGCATCGGTGCGGGCAATCATTTTTTCAGCGACACGGCCATGCACCTGTTCATGACGGACAACGCCGGCCAGAAACGGCGCCCATGCCGCCTTGAGCGCAGGCGGGGCTTTGGGCGAAAGCTGCGGATAGACAAAGGTCAGCTTCAGTTCCGAGCGGACATTTGCAATGCGGCAGACGCCGTCCTTCTGCTTCCAATCCCATTGCCAGTTTGGCGGCCATTGGGTCTGGGCAATGGCGCGGCCAAACAGGGCGCCGTGCCGCGGCCCCTTGCGGTCCATTGCGGCGAGCAGTTCAAGGCCGGTCTTGCCGCTGATCTCGTAATGCTGCGTCTTGCGGACGACTTTCACTTCTGCCTGCGCCGCAAGCGGCGCAAGGCATGCCAGCATGACCGTCAGCACAAGACGCTGCATGAAAACCGACATGGCGATCCGGCTCCGGGTTGATCGTGACCGGAAATCTAGACCAAGGCCGGGCCCGGCGCCAGCGGGCTTCACATATCGGGATAGACTTACATGTTTGGATAGACCGGGCCTTCGCCGCCCTGCGGCACCGTCCAGTTGATGTTCTGGTTGGGATCCTTGATGTCGCAGGTTTTGCAATGGACGCAGTTCTGGGCGTTGATGACAAAGGCGGCATCTGCCCCCTCGCCCGTCCATTCATAGACTCCAGCCGGGCAATAGCGGCTTGATGGCCCGCCAAAAACACCCAATTCCGAGCTTTTTTGCAGCGCGGCATCCGCCAGCTTGAGGTGGACCGGCTGGTTTTCCTCATGATTGGTGTTGGACAGGAAGACTGACGACAACCGGTCAAAGGTCAGCACGCCATCCGGCTTGGGATAGGCGATCTTCTTGTGGGCGGAGGCAGGCTCAAGCGAGGCGGCGTCGGTCTTGCCGTGCTTGAGCGTGCCGAACAGGGTGAATCCGAACGTGTTGGCCCACATGTCGAGCCCGCCGAGGCCGACGCCGATGATCGTGCCGAAGCGCGACCACAGCGGCTTGACGTTGCGAACCTTTTTCAGATCCTTGCCGATGGGGCTGTCGCGCCAGCCGTTTTCGTAAGCCGTCAGTTCATCCTGGGCGCGGCCTGCGGCAATGGCTGCGGCGGCATGTTCGGCGGCCTGCATGCCCGAGAACACAGCATTGTGCGAGCCCTTGATGCGCGGCACGTTGACGAAACCTGCCGAACAGCCAATCAGCGCGCCGCCCGGGAAGACGAGTTTCGGCACAGATTGGAATCCGCCTTCGGTGATGGCGCGCGCGCCATAGGCAATGCGCTTGCCGCCTTCAAAGACCGGGCTGATGGCCGGATGGGTCTTGAAACGCTGGAATTCCTCGA
>JBATMU010000380.1:0-8441 GCA_049289995.1 Rhizobiaceae bacterium
GAACCGGCCGGCAGCAGCGCTCCGGCGATCAGCCGGCTCCGCGCCGCAAGGGCGGGTGCCGGCGCGCCAAGCTCCATGACATCCTCCCGGACGAAGCCGATGGCGCGCAAGAGCTTGGCAAGGCCGAATTGCGGATGGCCGAAATCGGATGGATCGGGCAGCGGCGCCGACAGCCTTTGCCAGGCTTCTTCGCCGAGTTCACCGGGCATGGAAAGGCCGGGAAGCACCGCGCAGCCGTTCGGCAGGCGGACGATTGCCGCGATCAGTCCGGCAATGGCCGGGATCGAGCCGGTGGAGCCGGCAACAATGACCGGCCCGCCAGCCGGATTTCTGGCAAGCCGCGCGGTTTCCGCTTCAATAGCTGCATTGCGGAAGACGGCCGGATTGGAGCGGTTGCTTTGGGCAAGAATGGCCGGCCAGTGCTCGGTGACAATCCGGAGAAAATCAAGCGTCACCTGCCACCATTCCGCCAGGCTGTCCTGTGTCAGTCCTGCCAAAGCGGCATAGGACATGCCGCCGGTTTCCGCTTCATCCATGAAGGCCGCCAATTCGCGGGCCATCCAGATGGCGTCGGCGGAAGAGGCCGGAACGACAACCTTGCCTTCGAACTTCGCGGCGACATGGCGGGGTATCTGCTGCTTCCAGGCGCGGATCAGCGGCGCCAGCAGCAAAACGCGTTCGATTGTTGCAACAGGCGGAGGCAAGGCGGGAGACGGGTCTGGATCAAACAGGGCAGCGTCTTCGTCAAACTCGCCAAGCGGCCGGATCACGGGCAACAGCACCGTGGCCGGGTTGCCAAGGGCGGCAAAGGCGGCCCGCAATTCACGCGCCGCTCGCCGGGTGGGCACATAGATGGTGGCAGACGCCAGCGACAAGGGATCGGCTGCATCAGGAAATCCGGGAATCAGGCGGCCGCTGAGCAGGGCCTCGGCCAGACCAGGCAGAAAGGGCATGCCGACGGGAATGGAGAAAAGCAGCGCGCTGTCACGGCCCTGCGTCATGGCGTCCGCTCGACCTCCGCCTCGGCAGGAGCGATGGCGTCCGGCGTTCCCACGGTGATCCAGCGTCCATCCAGGACAAGGCCGTGCAATCTTCCGGCCTGCATGGCCGCCTCAAACAGCGGCAGCACCGAATGGCGGCCCGGTTCAAGCCCGGCGAAGACGCGCGGATGGGTGATGTAGGCGCCGGCATAGACCAAGCCGTCAGGAGCGCCGCGCGCCCACGAGAGCCTGCCCTCCGCGTCAATCGCAAAATCACCGCCGCCATGGTGGCCGGTGGCGTCGCCGAGCCTTGCCAGCAAAAGCAGGAAATCCATCTCCGCTTCATTCCACGCGCCGAGAAGCCTGCCGAGGTTCGGCTCGCTTTTATCGATCCAGAAGGTGTCGGCGTTGAGCACGAAAAACGGGCCCTCTCCCAAATGATCCAGCGCCTTGATGATGCCGCCGGCAGAGTCAAGCAGACCGTCACGCTCGTCGGAGATCAGGCATTCGGGGTTCGTGCGGCTTTTGACATGGGTTATGATCTGGTCGGGCAGATAATGGACATTGACCACGGCTGTTTCAACACCGGCAGCGCCCAGCATGTCGAGACCGCGATCCAGAAGCGTGCGTCCGGCAATACGCACCAGCGGCTTGGGCATCGTGTCGGTGACGGGTCGCATGCGCGTGCCGAGCCCGGCTGCCAGAACCATGGCGCGACGGATTTGCGTCATGGCGCACGGCCTTCCGGCCCATTCAAAAGACCGGCCGCGTCATAGACCGCCTTCAGGCCGGACAAGGCCGGATGGGCGAGGGCGCGGGCGGTGTAGGCGCGGATGCGCGGCAGGTGGCGCAGGTAATGCGGTTTTCCATCGCGGCGGTCGAGGCGCACGAAAATGCCGAGGATCTTGGAATTGCGCTGGGCGGCCATGATTGCATAGGCCAGATCAAAGGCCGGTCGGTCAAATTGCCCCGCCGCCGCACGGGCCGCGCAATAGGCCTTGAGAACCCGCTGTTCGAGCTCCGGACTGACCGTTACCCTCGCGTCCTGGGCAAGCGAGGCGACATCATAGGCCGACGGGCCAATCATTGCGTCCTGAAAATCGATAATCCCAAGCCGGGCCTCGCCTCGGCGTTCGGGCCGCCAGATCAGGTTGGGCGAATGATAATCACGCAGGACAAGGCTCTGTTCGCTGTTCTGCGCAATGGTGATCAGTGCAGCCCAAGCCGCCGAAAATGCTGCACGCTCATCGGCAGCGGCGGCGCGTCCGGTCATGGCCGGAAAATACCAGTCGAGCGCCAGTTCGGCCTCGATCATCATCGCGGCGGGATCATAGTCCGGCACATGGTGGATCACGCCGCCCAGATCAATATCTCGGGGCCAGCGCACGCCATGCAGGCGGGCGAGCAAAACAGCCGCCGCCTCATAGCGTTCGGCGACCGGATTGCCGTCCGGGTCGAGGAAATTGCCGGTGCCCAGATGTTCGGTCAGCAACAGTCCCTGATCAAGATCAGCAGCCAGGATTTCCGGCGCGCAGAATCCCTCAGCCCTGAGCGCCTTGTCCACGGCCACAAACGGCGTGACGGACTCAGCCAGATGGGCGATCTGGCTATAGGGCTTTCCGTCGCGGATCGGCGGTCCGTCCGGCTGGCGCGGCGCGTTCATCACCACCATGGGCGGGGCGTCGCCAATGCTGGCGAGTTCATAGGTGCGTGAGGAGGCGTCGCCCAACAGGAAGGACCGGTTCAAAGGCCCCTTGCCGGCCTTTTCAAGAAAGGCGCGGATTGCAAAGGACCGTTCCAGCCGGGCGGCCGCCGGCCCGCCGGCTTCAAGCGAAGCCCGCCTTCCCCCACCCTCATGCTCCAGGCGGATTTGGATGGCGCCGGCGGGCAGGCGCCCTTCGGCGCGTTCAGGCCATTCGACGAGCGCAGCTGCGGTCAACAGCGCTTCATCAAGCCCAAGTTCATCAAGCTCATCGGCCTGCGCAATCCGGTAGAGATCGAAATGGGCGACCGGCACCCGTCCGTCATAGGCCTGGACCAGCGTGAATGTCGGGCTCGGCACATCCATGAGCGGGTCATTGCAAAGCGTACGGATGATGGCGCGGGCAAGTGTGGTCTTCCCCGCACCCAGATCTCCCGACAAGAGCAGGCAGTCGCCCGGTTTCAGCGCAAGGGCAATATCCTCCGCCCAAAGCGCTGTCGCCTGCTCGTCAGCGAGAAACCGCGAAAGCCGGAGCGCCATCAGCTCTATTCCGCCGCGATGCGGAAGCCGGCCGGGGCAAGGGGAAACCGGCAGGTGATTTCCGCGCCCGGCTCGCCGCCGCCGCGGATTTCCACGGTGCCGCCATGCAGTTCGACAAAACTCTTGACGATGGACAGGCCAAGGCCCGCGCCGCGCTTGCGGCTGCCGCGCGGCTGCTGCTGGAACCGGCTGAAGGCGTCATCAAGAATGTCGGCGGGGATGCCGGGGCCCTTGTCGGCCACCGAAAAGGCCAGGCCGTCCGGCGTCTTGCGGCAGGCAAGCGTCACCTCGCTGTTTTCCGGCGCATAGTTGGCGGCATTGGCCAACAGGTTGAACAGGACCTGGCGCACGCGGCCGGCATCGGCAAAAAAGCTGGCCGGGGCTGCAGCAAGATCTGTTTTCAATGTGATTGCATGTTCGCCAAACCGTTCGGAAATCAGTGCAGCAGCTTCCGATATCATCGCGCTGACGCTGACTTCGGCGATCTCCAGCTCCATCACGCCCGCGTCAATGGTGGCGAGGTCGAGAATGTCGTTTATGATGGTCATCAGGGCGGCCGACGACACCGAAATGTGGCTGACATAATCAGCCTGCTTGGCGTTAAGCGGTCCGGTCGCCTCCTGTCCCAAAAGGTCAGTGAAACCGATGATATTGGTCAGCGGCGAACGCAGTTCGTAGGACACATGCTGGACGAAGTCGTTTTTCAGCTTGTCGGCCTTTTGCAGGGCTTCGTTCTTTTCCTGAAGCGCTCGCTCGACATTGGCGCTGTCTGTCACATCGACAAAGGTCAGCATGACCTGGCCATTGGGCAAGGGGATGATCGCATGCGAAAGGATCGCGCCGTTCTTGAGGGCCGTGCGGCCATGGCGGTCGCGGCGCTCATCGTCAAAACCGGTCGCCAGCGCGATGAATTCCGGCCACGGGCTTTGCGCGGCCAGAACGCCGCAGCGTTCGGCGACCGTTGAAATGTGCACGCCCTGCACCATCTCTTCGGGGTCGAGCGACCACAACCGCACAAAGGCCGGGTTCCACAGCCGCAATTTGCCATCCAGCCCGAAAACCGCAACGCCTTCGGCGAGATTGTCGATGGTTTCGCCCTGCACCTTGATGGCGGTGTTGTAGCGGCTTTCCAAGTCAATGCGCTCGGTGAGATTTTCAAACACCCAGGTCACGCCACCCTGCGGCTGCGGATTGGCGATCACCCGGAAGGTTCTGCCATCGGGCAGATGCCACCAATGCTCCTGCGGCTTCAGCGAACGGTAGGCCGACAGGATGTCATCCTTCCAGCGCCGCCATTCGGGCATTTCGGCAAGTTTTCCCTGACTGCGCAGCCGGTCAAGGAATAGCGTGTTGTCGGGTTTGGAATCTAGGAATCCGGAATCGAGATCCCAAAGTTTCTGGAAAGCCTGATTGTAGAAGCGCAGCTTCTCGGAGGAATCGAAAATCGCCACGGCCGTATTGAGCTGGTCAAGCGTGTCGGAGTGATTGCTCAGAGTGCGCTTGAGTTCGGCGCGGACGTTTTCGATTTCGCTGACATCGACTGACAGTCCGGCCGAGCCGTTTTCATTGGAAAAATCGGTGACTGCGTGCAGTCGGCGGTCGCCGGCGATCACGGTTGACACCGTCTGGGCGAAGACCGGCGCGGTTTCATGGCGAAGCGCGATCAATTCCCGGGCCTGGGTGCCGAACAGTTCGCGGTTTTCGGCAATTGCCGTTGCGGCCGCCGGGCAATCAACAGCCCGCGCATAGGCGGCATTGGCGGCAATCAGCTTTCCATCTGCGCCGCGCTGCCAGAACGGAAACGGCAGCGCATCCAGAAGGCCGCGCAGCAAATCATTTCCAGAGACGAGATGCTGCTGGCTGAGGCGCAGGCGGGCGTTTTCCTCCTGCCGGGCGGAAAGCGCGAGAAAGCGCGCCAGGGTCTGCTGCGGGGTCACGCGGCCCTGCACTTCCAGAAGCGGGCCAGCCTGGGTTTCCACCACCAGATCGAACCTTGCGCCATCGCTGCGCATGGCTTCAACGGCATGATCAAGCGTCTTGGCGGAGGCTGCGGTCAGCCAGCGGCCAAAGGCGAGGAAAGCACTGCGCTCATCGGGCGCTCCGGACGAAGCCGACAGCGAGCCGGCTATGTCGGGGCGCGCTGACTTGCCGGTCCAGATCACAACGCGCGTGTCTTTCAGATTGAGCAAAGTCTCGGTGCGCTGCAGGGCCGAACCCATCTCGGCGATGCGGCCGCGCAATTCGAGGTTTTGCGCCGCCATGCGGGCGCGTTCACGGATGAGCCAGACGGCCGACAAAAGGGCCGCGCCCATGGCGCCGGCGAATATGGCCAGCTGGATGACTTCAAGGGCGCCAAAGTTCGCCCCGTCCAGCACTCCGGCTGCCAGTGCGGCAGATCCCGGATAGAGCGAGGCCGATGCCAACAGGGCTGCCCGCGCCGCCATGCGCCGCGACAACTTTCCAATATGCGACAGGCCGCCGGGCGCAGTCCGGCTGCAGGGCAAAGTTTGAGGATTTCCGCTGGAATGCGGATCCGGTTCCGGCATGGTCTTGGTCCTCTCCGCCGCCTGAATGGAAAGACCGCCCTGACATGCGTCTCTCTCATCCCCCTGGTCTTGCCGGGGGGCCGGAGACGTCACGAATCACATCACAATAGCCGAGCGCCGAATCGCCGTGAAGAAGTCCGGCGGAAAAAACAATGCCGGGCAGTTTGTCAACTGCCCGGCATCAATATCTTGTGTATTCTTGAGCTCAGATCAATAGCGGTAGTGATCCGATTTGAACGGACCCTGCTGGGGCACGCCGATATAGGCGGCCTGCTCACCCGAAAGCTCGGTCAGCTTGACGCCAAGCTTGCCCAGATGCAGGCGCGCAACCTTTTCATCGAGATGCTTGGGCAGGACATAGACCTTGTTTTCGTACTTTTCGCCATGCGCAAACAGCTCGATCTGGGCCAGCACCTGGTTGGAGAACGAGGCCGACATGACAAAGGACGGATGACCCGTTGCATTGCCCAGATTGAGCAGGCGGCCCTGCGACAACAGGATCATGCGCTTGCCGTCGGGAAACTCGATCATGTCGACCTGCGGCTTGACATTGACCCATTTGAAATTCTTGAGCGCGGTCACCTGAATTTCATTGTCGAAATGGCCGATATTGCCGACGATCGCCATGTCCTTGAACTTGCGCATGTGATCAAGCGTCACGACATCCTTGTTGCCGGTCGTTGTGATGACGATGTCGGCGGTGGCGGCGGCGTCATCCAGGGTGACGACTTCAAAGCCGTCCATGGCGGCCTGCAGGGCGCAGATCGGATCGACTTCGGTGACCTTGACGCGGGCGCCGGCGCCATTCAGCGACTGGGCCGAACCCTTGCCGACATCGCCATAGCCGCAGACCACGGCGACCTTGCCGGCCATCATGACATCGGTGCCGCGGCGGATGCCGTCAACCAGCGATTCCTTGCAGCCGTACTTGTTGTCGAATTTCGACTTGGTCACCGAGTCGTTGACGTTGATGGCCGGGAACGGCAAGAGGCCCTTGGCCTGCAGCTGGTAGAGCCGGTTGACGCCGGTGGTGGTTTCCTCGGTCACGCCCTTGATGGCGTCGCGCTGCTTGGTGAAGAAGCCAGGCGTGGCGGCAAGTCGCTTCTTGATCTGCGCAAACAGGATTTCCTCTTCTTCGGAACCGGGGTTCCTGAGGATGTCTTCGCCGGCTTCGGCGCGGGCGCCGAGCAGGATGTACATGGTGGCGTCGCCGCCGTCATCGAGGATCATGTTGGAGGGCTGTCCGTCCTCCCACTGGAAAATCCGGTCGGTGTAATCCCAATATTCCGTCAGGCTCTCGCCCTTGACGGCGAAAACCGGCGTGCCGGTGGCGGCGATTGCCGCGGCGGCATGGTCCTGGGTGGAGAAAATGTTGCACGAGGCCCAGCGCACCTTGGCGCCTAGCACTTGCAGCGTCTCGATGAGCGCCGCCGTCTGGATGGTCATGTGCAGCGAACCGGTGATGCGGGCGCCCTTGAGCGGCTTGGACGCGCCGAATTCCTCACGGCAGGCCATCAGGCCCGGCATTTCGGTCTCTGCTATGTTGAGTTCCTTGCGGCCCCAATCGGCCAGCTTGATATCGGCAATGACGTAATCGTTGAAAGCGGTCATGGTTTTTCCTGTGGTTTCAAAAGGCCATGACGCGGACAATCCAAGCGCAAGCCCCGGCAGTTTCGGCCCGCCATCTATCAGATGATGGGCCGCAAAGCAACGAGACATAAAGAGATTGTTATGTGGGAATGTGCCTGACTTGCGCCATGCCGCCGGTTTGGACACGCGAGGCCGCTACAGTACCGCAGGCTTCAGAAATGCCAGGATGGCATCAGCTATTTCGCCGTGAATATCGTCCCGGCTGCGTGAACCCGATTGGGTGCAAACGGGGTCATCGCCTTCCATCCAGATGAAAAACCAGCCAAGAAATTTACACGCCGGAAGGAAGTCAAAATGGGTTGCGCCGGCAACGGACTTGTAGCGGCCGCCGATCGCGGCAGCGACATGGTCGGCAGGCAAGCCAACCGGCATTGTGTCCGCATCGCCGAGATTGAGGATAAGGACCGGATCGGCAATGTGTGCGAGGCTCGCTTCGTTGAGTGCCGAAACGAATCCCGGATCGATGGCGATAAACCGCTTGATCCGCTTGTCGGCATAGCCGGCATTGAAACGGGCGGCATCAATTGCATGCAAATCAACATGGCCGGGAATGAGCGCATTGCCTTTGGCCAGCCAGGGGCAACCGATCACATCAGGATTTGCATCACAAAAACTGGCCAGCTTTCCTGCCTCATAGCGGGCGCCCGCCAGGTTCAGCACCACAGCGCCGCCAAGCGAAAAGCCGAGGGCCGTGACATCGCCGGTGTCGACAAGCGAACCCATCGCAGTTGATGCCGAAATGGCGTCAAGCAAGCCGCTGATATCGGCCGGCCTTTGCCACATGGCTGGAATCGTCGTTTCGGGGGTGGAATCACCGGACGTTGATCCCTGATGGTTCGGGATGGCGACGACATGGCCTTGCGCCGCAAGCCGCCGGGCCAGCCACGCCAGACTTGCTGCATTGCCGCCGGAGCCATGCGACACCACCACCAACGGGTGCTTTCCCTTTTCCGGCTGAGAGTCACGCCGCATGATTTCGCCCTTGAAGACGATATTGCCGCCGACATTGTCCGGCATTCCGCC
>JBATMU010000381.1:0-3857 GCA_049289995.1 Rhizobiaceae bacterium
GCAGCCAATTCCGCATTGGTGATGACAGCTTCCGGCGTGAAGACTCCCGCTGCAGTGATCATTGCCTTTGCCATGACGCCCCCGATTCGCTTTGCCGGAGCAAGACTATGCCGACACTGGGTGAAGGGCAAAGGTTGGAATCAGGCTTCGGGATCTATCGGCTGTTTGGGTCTGGCGAACCATGCCGCCGCCATGCCGGACAAGCAAACAAGCGTCATTCCGGTCATGCTCCAAGCGTCGGGCAGGTGACCGAAGGCCAACCAACCAAATCCGCCTGCCCAAAACAGATGGAGATAGTTGACCGGCGCGAGAAGCGAAGCGGGTGCTTCCCGGTAGGCGGCGGTGAACAGGAAATGCCCGAGCGTGGCGAGCCCGCCAAGAAGCGCCATCATGGCGAGATCTGACAGGCTGACCGATAATCCCTGCAAGGATGGAACTGCCAGAACGCAGAAGAAAACGCTGCCGACCAGCGCTGTGATGTAGAGCATGGCCGCGGTGCTTTCGGTTCTTGAGAGAAGCCGAGTCAAGAGATGATAGGCGGTGGCGCAACCAGCATTGAGAAGCGCCAGTATCACGCCGAGCGAATCCAGTCCGCTGCCTGGCCGCACAATCAGCAGCACACCCAGAAAGCCGACGATGGCGCCCAGCCAGCCGCCAAGCGAAACCTTTTCGCCGAGAAGCGGAATGGCCAGAAGCATGACGGCAAAGGGCGACAGGTAGACAATGGCGACGGTTTCGCCGACAGGCATGACCTTCAGCGCCAGCCCCATGGTGAGCGATGCAAATGCGAGGCAAAGCGCGCGAGCGATCACCAGGCCTCTGCGCTGCATGCGCCAAAGATCGGCGCGCATGCCCGGCCAGAAGATGAGCGTCAGCAGCGCGAGATTGACCAGGTAGCGCACGGCGACAACCACGCTGACCGGATGGCGCATGGCCTGCTGCTTGGTCACCACATCGGCTGCGGCAAAGGCAAGGGTGGCGAGAACAACAAGCAGGATGCCCTTGAGCGGGCGCAGTTGCGGAACGGTTTTTGACAAAGCTGACATTTGATATCTCAAAACCGCAACAATTCGCCGGCGATCAGCTGACACGCGCTGTTTTCAATTCACCGGATCGGCTGCAAACAGGGGTCTTTGCAATCATCGGCTTGCAAACGGCTTCCGGCTCGGAGACGATCCAGCCAGTTGGCATGCAGCGCAATTCATCGGCGCGCCACTTGCCGATTTAAATCGATTAGATTATAGAGACCGCGCATTCCAGAGGTCAAGATGTCCACCCAGATCATTCCGGTCGACCCGTTCGACTTCATCATTTTCGGCGGCACCGGCGACCTGGCCGAGCGCAAGCTTCTTCCCGCGCTTTTTCACCGGCAGAAGTCGGGCCAATATACCAGCGAAACCCGCATTTTCGGCGCGTCGCGCACCAAAATGACCGATGCCGAATACCGGGCTTTCACGGAAGCCGCACTGCGCAAGCATGTAAAGGAAGCTGACCTCGACGAAGCCGAGATCAAGACCTTCATCAAGCGGGTGTCCTATGTCACCATCGACGCTACCACGGGTGCGGGCTTTGAAAAGCTCGAAAAGGCAGTCGGAGACAGCACGCGCGTCCGGGTTTTCTACCTGGCTGTCGCACCCATCCTGTTTGACGACATCGCTTCGCACTTGAAGGCGCATGGCCTGGTCTGCAAGAATTGCCGAATTGTCGTGGAAAAGCCGATCGGCCGCGATCTGGTCTCGGCGAAGGCCCTGAATGAAGCCATCGGCAAGGTGTTCACCGAACACCAGATCTTCCGCATCGACCACTACCTCGGCAAGGAAACGGTGCAGAACCTGATGGCGCTGCGTTTCGCCAATGCGCTCTATGAGCCCTTGTGGAATTCGGCGCATATCGACCACGTGCAGATCACGGTCGCCGAAACGGTGGGCCTTGAAGGGCGCGCGGGCTATTACAACACTGCAGGCGCGCTGCGTGACATGGTCCAGAACCACCTTTTGCAGCTTCTCTGCCTGACGGCGATGGAGGCCCCGGCCTCGCTAGAGGCTGACGAAGTCCATGACGAGAAGGTCAAGGTGCTGCGGGCGCTCAAGGTGATTGACGCCTCCAATGCGCAGAAGCTGACCGTGCGCGGTCAATACCGGGCAGGCGCCTCCGCCGATGGCCCGGTCAAGTCCTATGCCGAGGAACTTGGCGAAGAGACCCAGACCGAAACCTTTGTGGCCATCAAGGCGGAAATCGAAAACTGGCGCTGGGCCGGAGTTCCCTTTTACCTGCGTACAGGAAAGCGGCTGGCGGCGCGGGTTTCGGAAATCGTCATCCAGTTCAAGCCGATCCCGCATTCGATTTTTGAACCGGCGGCGGGCCAGGTGCACGCCAACCAATTGGTCATCCGGCTGCAGCCTGATGAAGGCGTCAAGCAATGGATCATGATCAAGGATCCCGGTCCGGGCGGGATGCGGCTCCGGCATGTGCCGCTCGACATGACGTTTGCCGAATCGTTCGGCTTCCGCAATCCGGATGCCTACGAGCGACTGATAATGGATGTCGTGCGCGGCAACCAGACGCTGTTCATGCGGCGTGACGAGGTGGAGACCGCCTGGAAATGGGCCGATCCGATCCTGCACTGCTGGGAGGATTCCCGTCAGGAAGTGCAGTTCTACACGGCCGGCACCTGGGGTCCGTCTGGCTCGGTGGCATTGATCGAGCGTGACGGCCGCACCTGGCACGAGAGTGTGTGATGGGATTTGACCATCGTCATTTTGCCAATGGCGAGGACCTGGCGGCGGCACTTGCCAAGACTGTTGCCGCAGATCTGGTTGCCGGAATTTCGGTGCACGGCGCAGCGTCAATGGTGGTATCGGGCGGGACAACGCCAAAGCGGTTTTTCGCGCTGCTCTCACAAGCCGATCTGGATTGGAGCCGGGTTTCGGTGACTTTGGCTGACGAACGGTGGGTTGACGAAAACAACGCCCGATCGAATGCCGCCCTGGTGCGCAGAACACTTCTGCAGAACCGCGCAGCGTTGGCGAACTTTGTCCCATTGTTTGGCGGCGGAGCGGAACCCAACGCGGATATGCTGGCCGCTCAGGCCGCTGGTGTCATCGCCATGTCGCATCCATTTGACGCCGTGGTGCTGGGCATGGGTGCAGATGGGCATACGGCTTCGTTTTTTCCGGACAGCGGACAGCTCAATGACGCGTTGACTTCCGCGGGCCCGCTCGTTGCATTGACTGCTCCGGGCGCGGTCGAACCGCGTGTGACGCTGACTTTGCCCGCGCTGCTTGATGCCCGCCGCCTCTATCTGCACATTGAAGGGGCGGAGAAGGCCAAAACGCTTTTGCTTGCCGAAAAAACGGGGCCGGCCGAAGCCATGCCGGTGCGGGCGGTGCTGCGCCAAACAACCGTCCCGCTTGCCGTCTATTCCTGCCCGTAAGCGCAAAAGGAGAAATGTGATGCCGGTTCGCCAAGCCATTGCTGCCGTGACAGAACGGATCATCGAGCGCTCCAAACCGGGGCGTGAAGCTTATCTGGCGCGGGTTGATGCAGCGTCGGCGGCCGGCGTGCAGCGTTCCACACTGTCCTGCGGCAACCTAGCCCATGGATTTGCCGCCTGCGGACCGTCCGACAAGGCGGCTTTGGCGGGCGACCGCGCCGCCAATCTCGGCATCATCACCGCCTATAACGACATGTTGTCGGCGCACCAGCCCTATGAGACTTTTCCGGCGCTGATCCGCGCGGCGGCGCGGGACGCAGGCGGCGTTGCACAGGTGGCCGGCGGTGTTCCGGCCATGTGTGACGGCGTCACCCAGGGCACTGCGGGCATGGAGCTGTCGCTGTTTTCGCGCGACGTCATAGCC
>JBATMU010000382.1:0-9009 GCA_049289995.1 Rhizobiaceae bacterium
GCCCCCGCCTGAACCGGACATTTTTCCAGGGAACGGCAAGCAGTGAGAATAGCATTTCTCAGGTCCGCGAGGCTCGATGCCGAGTGGTTCCGCGAGTATTACGGCAACGTATTTCCTTCTGGCGGAAGCGGTGCGGCAACCCATTTCAGGGAAGCCAAGCGGCTTTTGAAATCCTACCCCCAAATTGGACAACCTTCGGATACGGCGGATTTGCGCGAGCTGCAAATCCTCAAGACTCCCTTCGTCATCGTCTATAGAATTCGCGCAGATGAGATCCAGATTATCCGGATTTGGGACCAGCGCGCCGAACGCCCCAAAAGCTGGACTTAGAAAGACATCGCATTGACCACCCGCATCGACACGCTGTTTGCCCGCCTGAAGACCGAGAACCGCCCGGCGCTCGTCACCTATTTCATGGCCGGCGATCCGGACTACGCCACCTCCTTGTCCATCATGAAGGCGCTGCCGAAATCCGGCTCCGACGTGATCGAGCTCGGCATGCCGTTTTCCGACCCGATGGCCGACGGCCCGGCCATCCAGGCCGCAGGCTTGCGGGCGCTCAAGGGCGGGCAGACGCTGGTCAAGACGCTGGCCATGGCGGCCGAGTTCCGCAAGACCGACAATGTGACGCCCATCGTGCTGATGGGCTATTACAACCCGGTCTATGTCTACGGCGTCGACAGGTTCCTGGTGGACGCCAAGGCGAGTGGCATTGACGGGTTGATCATCGTCGACCTGCCGCCGGAAATGGACATGGAATTGTGCGAGCCCGCATTGAAGGCCGGGCTGAATTTCATCCGTCTGGCGACACCCACCACCGATGACAAACGGCTGCCGAAAGTGCTGCAGAACACGTCAGGCTTTGTCTATTATGTGTCGATGACCGGCATTACCGGTTCTGCGCTGACCAATACCGGCAAGGTGGCCGAGGCTGTGGCGCGCATCAAGGCCCATACCAGCCTGCCGGTTTGCGTCGGCTTCGGCGTCAAGACCGCCGAACAAGCCCGTGTGATCGGCGCCGATGCCGATGGCGTCGTGGTCGGCACGGCCATTGTCAATGCGGTCGCCAATGTGATCGGCGCCAATGGCGCCATGACTGCCGATCCGGCCGAAGCGGTGGCGACGCTGGTGTCAGGCCTTGCCCAGGGCGTGCGTTCGGCACGCCTTGCGAAGGGCTGAGGCTTCGCCCACATTGGGCAAATGAATGCATGCGCCGCCTTTGCGGCAAGACGGGACAAGAGCCATGAACTGGATCACCAATTACGTCCGCCCGAAGATCAATTCGATGCTCGGTCGCCGCGACATGCCGGAGAACCTGTGGATCAAATGCCCGGAAACCGGCGAAATGGTCTTCCACAAGGATCTGGAAAACAACCAATGGGTCATTCCCGCCTCCGGCCACCACATGCGCATTTCGGGCAAGGAGCGGTTGAAATTCTTTTTCGACGGCGGCAAGTTTGAACTGCTCGACAATCCGAAAGCGGCGATTGATCCGCTGAAATTCCGCGACGAAAAACGCTATGTCGACCGTCTCAAGGAAAACCGCGCCAAGACCGGGCTCGACGACACCATTCTCAATGCGCTGGGTGAAATCGAGGGTCTGCCGGTTTCGGTCGTCGTCCAGGATTTTTCCTTCATGGGCGGCTCGCTCGGCATTGCCGCTGGCGACGCCATCATCAAGGGGTTCGAGACCGCCATCCAGAAAAAGCAGCCGCTGATCCTGTTTGCCGCCTCGGGCGGGGCACGCATGCAGGAAGGCACGCTGTCGCTCATGCAATTGCCGCGCACGACAGTCGCCGTGCAGATGCTGAAGGAAGCGGGCCTGCCCTATATCGTGGTCCTGACCAATCCCACCACCGGCGGGGTGACCGCGTCCTACGCCATGCTGGGCGATGTGCATATTGCCGAGCCGGGCGCGCTGATCGGCTTTGCCGGGCAGCGGGTCATCGAGCAGACCATCCGCGAAAAGCTGCCCGAAGGATTCCAGCGTTCGGAATACCTGATGGAGCACGGCATGGTGGACATGGTGACGCCGCGCACCGAACTGAAGGCGACCATTGCGCGGCTCTTGAAAATCATGCTGCACAAGCCGGCGACAGAAGCTGCAAGCCTGCCTGCGCCTGTGAAAGCCGCCTGACGGCCCATGTCCTCGCCGCTCACTGACGCCGCAATCGCGCGCCTGATGGCGCTGCATCCGAAAGGTTTTGACCTTTCACTGGAACGCATCACCCGGCTTCTGGCCCGGCTTGGCGACCCGCAATTGCGGCTGCCTCCGGTCATCCATGTGGCAGGCACCAATGGCAAGGGTTCGTGCACGGCGTTCAGCCGGTCGCTTCTCGAGGCCTCGGGCCGCACGGTTCACGTGCATACTTCGCCGCATCTTGTGTCATGGCGCGAGCGCTACCGGCTGGGTGCGGCGGGCAGCGGCAGGCTGGCTGGCGATGCCGTGCTGGCCGAGGCCGTCAACCGGGTTGCCGAAGCCAATGCCGGGCAGACCATCACGGTGTTTGAAATCCTGACAGCGGTGATGTTCGTACTTTTCTCCGAGCATCCCGCCGATGCGGCCATCGTCGAAGTCGGGCTTGGCGGGCGCTTCGACGCCACCAACGTGATTCCAAAACCGGCAGTCTGCGTCATCATGCCGATCTCGCTTGACCATGAAGCCTATCTCGGCGACCGCGTCGAACTGGTTGCCGCCGAAAAAGCCGGCATCATCAAGCCGGGCTGTCCGGTGGTGATCGGCGCGCAAGCCCATGACGAAGCGCGCGATGTCCTTGCGGCGACGGCCGAAAGGCTGAAGGCGCCAGCTTTGGTTTTCGGCCAGGACTTCCTCGCTTTCAGCGAACGCGGCCGCATGGTCTATCAAGACGGCGACGGCCTTTATGACCTGCCGCTGCCGCGCCTGCCGGGCCGCCACCAACTTGCCAATGCGGCCGCGGCAATTGCCGCAGTGAAGTCAGCCGGATTCAGCCTCGACGCCCAAGCCGCCGCAAAGGCCATGACTGCCGTGGCCTGGCCCGCCCGCATGCAGCGCATCAGGCACGGAAAGCTTATTGCCCTTGCACCGGCTGATTCCGAAATCTGGCTGGATGGCGGGCACAATCCTGGCGCGGGGCTGGCGATTGCCGAGGCTCTGGCCGCCCTTGAGGAAAAACAGCCGCGGCCGCTTGTCATGATCTGCGGCATGATCAACACCAAAGACCAAAGCGGCTATTTCGAAGCCTTTGCAGGGATGGTCAGGCATGTCTTCACGGTGCCGGTGCCGATGAGCGAGGCCGGTGTTGCGCCTGAGATTTTGGCGGAGCGGGCGCGCGAGACGGGGCTTCAAGCCGAACCGCTTGGCTCGGTGCCCGAGGCGCTTGCACTGCTGCGCGACAATTGGAACATGGCTGAACCGGCGCCGCGCATTCTCATCTGCGGTTCGTTGTATCTTGCAGGAACCGTGCTGGACGAGAACGGCACGCCGCCCGATTGATTTGATCAGCAGGAGTCATGCAATGACCTGGATTCACACAGTCGCTTATGACGACACGACTGGCAGGCTTCGGCAGCTCTATGACCGCGTCAAAGGGCCGGACGGGCATGTTGACAACATCATGATGGCGCACAGCCTGCGTCCGCACTCCATGGACGGCCACATGGCCATCTACAAGAACGTACTGCATCACGCGTCCAACACGGTGCCGAAATCCTTCCTCGAGACCATCGGCGTGCTGGTCAGCCATATCAATGCCTGCAGCTATTGTGTCGATCATCATTTCGCAGGCCTGCGGCGGCTGCTGGCCGATGATGCGCGCGCTGAAGCGATCCGTCTGGCGATCTTCGGCGGCACAATTGAAACCGCGTTCGGGGGCCGGGAACTGACAGCGCTGCACTATGCCGCAAAGCTGACCCGCGCGGCGGCGAGCATTTCGCAATCTGATATTTCCGCCATGCGCGATGCCGGATGGGACGATGGGCAGATTCTGGAGATCAACCAGGTGACGGCCTATTTCGCCTATGCCAACCGGACCGTCTTGGGATTGGGCGTCACGACCGCCGGCGATACGCTAGGGCTGTCGCCCGGCAATTCGGACAATCCTTCCGACTGGAGCCACACATAAAAAACCCGGCGCAAGGCCGGGTTTTTCTGAAATGCAATGAACCAGACCGGTCAGGCGACGGCGGTCTTTATCCAGGATTCGAGCGCCGATTTCGGGGCCGCGCCAACTTTCATGTCGGCAATCTGGCCGTTCTTGAACATCAAGAGCATCGGGATCGAGCGGACGCCGAACTGCACGCTGAGTTCAGGGTTCTCATCGGTATTGACCTTGGCGATCTTGATCTTGCCGGCATATTGGGCCGAAAGCTCTTCGAGCGACGGGCCGATCATCTTGCAGGGACCGCACCAGTCGGCCCAGAAATCCACAACCACCGGCTCCTTGGAGTCCAGCACCTGGGCCTTGAAATTGTTCTTGTCCACCTTGATTGTCGCCATGATGCGATCTCCTTGAATTAACGTCGTCCACGATGTGGGGTTGGCGAGCGCCTCCGTCAAGTCACATTCGGCTTACGCCCAGCCGGGAAAGTGCGGCATCCAGGCGCTCCTGCGGCAATATGACCAGACGCGGCGCCTCGACATAAACAAGCGCGGCCTGAACCGGCCGCCGGGGTTCAAGGCCGGACAGGACAAGGCTGTAAAGCGCCATTTGCGCTGCATGGCTTTCGGGCACATCGCCTGACGGCGGCCGGCCTGTCTTGAAATCGGCAATCAGAATGCTTTCGGGGGAAATGACAAGCCGGTCGATCTTTCCTGAGACAAGACGCGGCGCATCCTTGACCATCACATTGCCCATGACCGACACCTCGGCGCGCGAGCCGGGCGCAAAGACAGCGGCAAAGCGCTGGTCATCGAGCACTGCAAGAGCCTGATCCATCACCTCGCTTCGCAATTGCGGCGGCCAGACAGAGGCGATTGCATCAAGGTAGCGCATGGCGGCGGCATCGCGGTCGGCCCTTGCAAGTCCCGGCAGCATTTGCAGCAGCCGGTGCACGGCAATGCCCTTGGTTACGGCAAGCGAAGGTTCGGAAACATTGCCGAAGACCGGAGAAGGGGTTGGCGTGGCGATTTCCGGCTCAATGACCAGCGAGATACCGGACGGCGAAAGCGGGCGCGGGTATTCCGGCTCCGGCGGCAAGGGCTCTGCAAGGATTTTTGCAATGCCCTGCAAACCCGCCGGGATTTCGGATGACGGCTTTTCGGGGGCGTCGGGCATTTTGCGTGGCGCTGAAGTTGACCGGAACACCAGCCTTTCGCCTTCCAGCCAGGGAAGCGGGCCGCGAATGGTCAGTGTGCTGCGCGTCAACGCCTCATCGGCAATGCGCCGCCAGGTCGGGGTCTTGGGCGGGTTCTTGCCTTCATAGCCGCACAGGATCAGCCGGTCTTCGGCCCGCGTCATGCCGACATAAAGAAGCCTGCGATATTCATCGCGGGCGCTTTTGGTCAATTCGCCCGTGGCCTTTTCAAGAACAGTGTTGCCGTCCTTGCCACCAGCCCGCCAAACAAAGCCCGGCCCTTTCCAGTTTTGCGCCGAGGTGAACGCCACCAGCCGCGGCAGGTGGCCGGCATGGGCATCGGCGCCGCCGCTGTCGACCAGAAAGACGATCGGCGCTTCAAGGCCTTTGGCGGCATGCACCGTCATGATGCGGACCTCGTCGCGCGACTGGTCCATCTCGCGCTTGACCTCGGGGCTGGCGCTTTCAAGCGTCGCCAGAAACGCCTCCAGACCGGTTATGCGGCTGCGTTCGCAGGCCAGCGCAAAACGCAGGAACTCATCAAGGATGTCGCCTGCATCGGCGCCAAGGCGGGCTGTCAGCCGGCGGCGCAAGCCGTCGCGGCTCATGAGCGCGGCATAAAATTCAAACACCGGGACCTGCCGCGACAGGGCTCTCCATCCGGCCAGTGTTTCAGCCGCGCGCGCAAGCGACGGGTCGGCCTTGGCCTTTTGCACGAGCGCCTGCATCAGCGAAACGCCCTTCGGCCTTTGCCCGGCCAGTGCAAACAGCGCCTCTTCGTCCATGCCAAAGACCGGGCTGCGCAAGAGGGCGGCAAGCGACAGGTCATCATGCGGCTGCAGCATGACGCGGCCAAGGGCGATCATGTCCTTGACGGCGATGTGGGCCGCAAGATTGAGCCGGTCAACACCCGCCACTTCGATGCGGGCCTGCTTGCCGCCAATTGTCAGCCGCTTTTCCTTGAGCGCCCGCGACAGCGCATGAATGAAGCGGTCGCGCTTGCGAACCAGAACCACGATGTCACCGGCACTGACCGGCTTGCCGGTTCCTTCGAGGCGCTCGCCCTTTTCGATCCAGACGGCAATCTGCGCGGCAATCGCATTGGCAAGCACGACAGCAGGTGCGGCGGCATGGTCGACCGGCACGGTCCAGTCTTCCGGCTCGTCAGTGGTTTCGGCCTTTGGCGCAGGCCAGACTTCGACGACGCCCGGCTCGCCCGTCCTGACTTCCTTGTGTTCGACCGGATCGCCGGCCAGCGTCAGGCTGTAGCGCAGTTCTTCGCTGGCAAACACCGCATCGACTGCCCCCAGGATATCGGCGGTCGAACGAAAGGATTGCTTCAGCTCCACCGTTGAAAAAGCGGCCTGCGCACCCTTGGCGCGCCCGGCGTAGCCCTCGCGCTGGATGGCGAAGGATTTCGGATCGGCCCCTTGGAACGAATAGATCGACTGCTTTTCATCGCCGACGGCAAACACCGTGCGGGCCTGATTGCCGCGTCCGCCTTCACCGGCAAAGAACTCGCTGGTCAGGCCATTGATGACGTCCCATTGGCGGGGCGAGGTGTCCTGCGCCTCATCAACCAGGATATGGCTGATGCCGCGGTCGAGCTTGTACTGCACCCATTGTGCGGCATCAGAACGGCCGAGCAGGAGCGCGGTGCGCTCGATCAGGTCATTGAAATCGAGAAAGCCGCGCGCGGTTTTCAAGGCCTCGTAGCGCCCGGTCAGTCGCCGCGCCAGCACCAGGGCCGCATGGCTGTCGTCAAGCATCGACAGGATGGCGATCCGGTCCATGGCTGTGGCGACATGCTCCCCAGCGGTCAGGAGCAAGGCCTGAAGGCCTGGCATTTTTGCCAAGATGTCCTTGCTGACAAAATTATCTGTGGCAGCACGCGGCATACCCTTGGCAGTCAGCAGTGCCTCGGCTGCCATTTCCAGCTTTTTTTCAGGATCGGCTTCCGCAAGCGCTAAACGAAATGAACTGACGAAGTATTTTGCGACATTGCCTTTCACCGCAATATCGGCAATCCGCTCAAAATCAGCTTGACTGATGCCGATGTCGGCCCAGGCTTCACTTGCAATCTGCTCTGGCGTCTCTTGCGATCCGATACCGTGGGCGGTCCTGAGGGCGGGCAGCAATTGGTCATCCCTGAATTGTGCGAGAAAGCCCGCCAGTGCGCTGCGCTTGGCGACAATTTCCTTCAGGAGCGCATCAAGGCCTGCCTCGCCGCCCTGCCCCAAGACCCGGGCGAACGCTTCGGCCAGCATTTGTTCCTGTCCGCCGCCTGCTCCGGACAACAGATCGCGGCGTGCCTCGCTGACCAAAGCCGCCTCCATCTCGCCATCCAGCATTTCGAAATGCCCGGCAATATTGGCTTCCAGCGGAAAGCGATGCAGCAGCGCTTCGCAGAAAGCGTGGATGGTCTGGATTTTCAGCCCGCCCGGCGTTTCAAGCGCGCGCGCAAACAATTGCCGCGCCGCGCGCAGCTTGTCCGTTCCGGGCGGCGCCTCATCCGGCTCGGAAATGGCGCTTGCCAGCCCCTGGTCATCAAGTACCGTCCACCGTGCCAGTTCGGCGAATACCCGGTTGGACATGTTGGCCGCAGCCGCCTTGGTATAGGTCAGGCACAGGATCTGCGAGGGCTCGGCCCCCGACAGCAGGAGCCGCAACACGCGGCGGGTCAATACATGGGTCTTGCCCGATCCGGCATTGGCCGACACCCAGGCAGAGCCCGAAGGATCGGAAGCCCTGGCCTGGCTTGTTCTTGTTTCTTCGCTCGGAAAACGCGGCGGCTTCATGCCTCGTCCTCCCCGTCATCTTCACCCTGCTCGCCATCGCTGCCGGACGACCATTCCAGCACCCGGGCCAAATGGTCGTAATCGCCATCCATTTCCCGTTCCCGGAACGGCAGCACGCGCGAGCGGTAGCCCTGGGCGGGATCGGCAAAGCTGGCGACCAGTTTCTCAAGATGCGACCATGCTTCTTCGGAAATTTCCGGGCCGGATTTGACGCTTTCCCTTCTCCCGATGACCAGAATGGATTCCTCCGTCACCTCGCCCTTGGCCTTGAGCCGGACATGGGCAAGGTCATGCGGCGTGCGATTGCCCGCCTCGGCAAAGGCGCCGCGCGCAAGCAGCGCCCCTTCAAGAGCGAGTTGCGGAGCAAGCAGGGTATGAGCCTGCTTTTTGGACGGCGAAGAACCGGTCTTGAAATCGAGGATGTCGGCCTCGTCGCCGGCAAGCAGATCGATGCGGTCGGCTCGGCCCGCAAGGGTCACGCCGGTAGCGCCAATCTGCACTTTTGCCGACTGCACTTCGGCAAGGCTCCGCAAGACGCCTTCCCGCCTTGCCTGATCCCATTGGATGAATTCCGGGGCCATGGCGGCAAAGCGCGGCCACCAGACGGCATGGACATCGCCGGGAAGCGCTGCGTCAGAGAACACGGCTGCACCCGTCTCCAACAGCCGCGAAAGCGCGGCTTGCCGTGTTTCGTCCGGCCTGACGCCATCAAATTTTTCAATGATGGCATGCAGCAGGCGGCCGCGCTCGGCAGCTTCGGGATCGCGCAGCAAGGGCTCAAGCGGCGACAGGCCAAGCACGCGCCTGGCATAAATTGCATAGGGGTCGCGGCGAAGGATTTCGATCTCGGTAACCGAAAAGTGCTTCGGCCGCGCTGCAATCGGCGGAGCGTGGCCGGGCCGTGCGGCGGGCGCGACGCGCTCCGAAAGGTCAAGAC
>JBATMU010000383.1:0-3411 GCA_049289995.1 Rhizobiaceae bacterium
GTGGTCTGGCCGAGTGCGGCAACGGCGCTTTTCGGCATTTACCTGCTATCTGGCGGCCATCTGGACAAGTTGGCCTCCGGCGACTGGCTGACCATCCTGTGCGCGCTGTTCTGGGCGCTGCAAATCCTGTTCATCTCGCGCTTTGCCAACCATACGGCCCGTCCTGTGACGCTGTCGGTCGTGCAATTTGCCGCAACAGCCATGCTTGCCGCCCCTTTTGCCCTGATGTTTGAACCTCTGGACGGAACGGCCATTGTTCTGGCTGCGCCCGAACTGCTGTTTGCCGGGGTCATTGCCGGCGGGCTGGCCTTCACGTTGCAATCGGTTGGCCAGCGTCATGCCAGCGCCCCGCAAGCCGCCATCATCCTGTCCTCGGAGGCTTTGTTCGCCGCCCTGTTCGGCGCGCTTTTGCTGGGTGAGCGGCTTTCCATGACGGCGCTGTTCGGCTGTGCGCTGATTTTTGCCGCCATGCTGGCGGTCGAGCTTGTGCCCATGCTGGCGAAGCGAACCGAGCAGCTTACGCCCTGAAGATCACCGCCGCGCCAAGCGCAATCAGCGCAAATCCGGCCAGATGGTTCCAGCTCAGCGCCTCTTTCAGCCAGAATACCGAAAATCCGGCAAATACCGTGAGTGTCACCACTTCCTGAATTGTCTTCAGCTCGGCCGCCGAATAGACGCCATGGCCGATCCGGTTGGCGGGCACCGCCAGCCAGTATTCAAAGAACGCCAGGCCCCAGCTGACTATGACCGCCATCCACAGCGGCGATGCCTTGAACTTGAGATGTCCATACCAGGCGAACGTCATGAACACATTGGACGCCACGAGCAAAAGAACCGGCAGCACTTTTGGTGATAAAAGCATGGACATGGCAATTTCCCGGTTGAAGGTGGCTGTGATCGGGTCTGCTTTCATGGCGGCCTTGCGCCAAGTCAAGGCGGGCATTGCCTGCAAGCTCAGATTTGAAGTGCACCGGCTGCCGATCCGCGTCATGATGGCGGCAGGCGAAATGAAAGAAGGCTGTAATGATCCTGCGTGCCGACCGTGAATTCGATCTTGCCATTGACCCGGACACCGTTCGGCTGTTTGCCGAAAAGGCCCGCGCCATTTCGGCAGATGTCAGCGACGGCTATTCCGCCGGCCACGACCATGAAATCGAACTGGAAGACGAGGCCCGCGACGCCCACCGCCATGACGGTCTGGCCGAAGAGGAAGAGGAAGACCTCACCGCCGAGGAGCTTCGCGAACTGATCGCCGATCTCAATGTTGATGAAATCACCGATCTGGTCGCGCTGGCCTTTGTCGGGCGCGGCGATTTCAGCGCAGATGAATGGGCGGACGCGCAAGCCGCCGCCCGCCAGCGCGGCAACAAGCGCATCGCCGCCTATCTCATGGGCATGCCCATGCTGGGCGAATGGCTGGAAGCGGGCCTTGAGGCCATCGGCGCTTGACCGGTTTTTGCTGGACATTGGCGCTGGCGGCAGCCTTTTCGATCCTGCCGGAACTTGGACCGATCCCCGACCCACGCCCGGTGCCGCAAGCGCCAGTTGGCGCATGTGCCGCCCGGCTTTTGCAGGCGGGCGCAGTATTGGCCGCAAAATCGCCGGTCGTTGAGGCCATTGGCTGCGCCATTGCCGATCCCGTTGAGATCAGCGCCCTCCCCGGCGGGCTTGCGGTCACGCCGCCTGCGCTCATGGACTGCGCTGCGGCCGAAACCCTTGCCGCCTTTGCGTCCGGCCCCATGCAGGAGATCGCCCGGCGCGAACTTGGCCAGAAGGTCACCATGCTGCATCAGGATTCCGCCTATGTCTGCCGCACCCGCAATGGCGGCGGAAAATTGTCTGAACATGCATACGGGCGGGCCATCGATCTTGCCGCCTTCGAATTTGCGTCGCGCAATCCGGTCAAAGTCCAAGCCATGCCCGCCTCGCCGGAAGCGCGGTTTCTCGAAGCCGTCCGCCGCGCTGCCTGCGGGCCGTTTTCCACCGTGCTCGGCCCCGGCAGCGATGCCGATCATGCCAGCCACTTTCATTTCGATGTGCAGCCGCGCAAGGGCAATCCATTCTGCCAATGAACCGGCGTGGGTGAAATGCCTTGGTTCCGCCACAGGACTGAACGCCGCCGCCAAGCCTTCCTTCATCTTTGCCCGTTAATTTTGGCGCACCTGTATTGTGTCCGGAGTTCGGGTCATGCGCCGCCATGCCTTGTTTTGCGCTCTTGCGGCGTCCGCGCTGCTTGCCTCCTGCACGGCGGACAGCCTGCGCCCCGGCCTTGATATCGGCGCCCGCACCGCCTCCGTGCCGGCCCTTCTCAATCCCAAAACCTATGCCCCCAAATCGTTCGCCATGAGCCTCAGGCCCGATCTGCCGGGTTTTGGCGAGGCGTCCATGCCGGTCGAAGAAGTGGATTGCCGCAAGGATCTGTCGCGGATGGGCGTGAAATTCCGCGACCTGCCGGCCATTTCCGAGGGCGCCTGCGGTATCGACTGGCCGGTCGAGGTTTCCGGATTTTCCGGGGCAGCGGTCAAGCCCGCCGCCGTCCTCAACTGCACCATGGCGGCCACCTTCGCCCGCTGGACCCGCAAGGAGCTGGCCCCGGCCATCCGCGGCCGCTATTTCACCGGCATCGGCACGATCCATACCGGCTCGACCTATTCATGCCGGTCGATGATCGGCGCGGGAACCAGCAAGCTGTCCGAACACGCCAAGGGCAACGCCATCGACATCATGGGCATCACGCTCGACAACGGCAAGGATGTCGATGTGCGCAAGCCGGGCCTGTTTGCCTTCCGCCAGAAAAGCCTGCTGGCCAGCGTGCGCACCGACGCTTGCGATTACTTCTCGACGGTGCTCGGCCCCGGCTACAACAAGGAGCATGCCGACCATTTCCATTTTGACATGATGGAGCGGCGCTCGGGCTATAAAGCCTGCAAATAGCGCCTGCACGCCGCCGCTGCCCGGAATGCGAAAACCCCCGCCGGTTGCCCGGCGGGGGTTTTGATTGGTGCATCCAGGGTTACTGGATTTTCGGCAGCGGCAATCTCGGCAGGATCTCCTGCACCGGATTGGGCCGCTTCGGCACACGGCAGGCGCCGTTGATGACCTGCTGACCCTTCGGGCAGACGCAATCGCCATTGATGACGATCTGCCCGGGGATGCGGCAGGTCGGCCTCGGCTGCGGCTTGCGGCAGGCGCCGTCGATCACCTGCGTGCCTTTCGGGCACACACAGCGGCCGTTTTGGTCAACCACCTGGCCGGGCACCGAGCATTGGCGCTGCGGAACGCGGCACCGCCCGTTGATGACCTGCTGGCCTTTCGGGCAGACGCAATCGCCATTGACGACGATCTGGCCGGGAACACGGCAGACCGGCTGCGGCGTGCGGCAGCGTCCGTTGATCACCTGCTGGCCGCGCG
>JBATMU010000384.1:0-3382 GCA_049289995.1 Rhizobiaceae bacterium
GCCGCGGCCTTGGCCGGTTCGGCTTTGGCAGGCTCGGCCTTCGGCGCTTCGGCCTTGGCGGCCGCGCCTTCGGCAATCATGCCAAGCAGGCCGTTTGGCCCGACGGTCTCGCCTTCGGCGGCAGTGATTTCGCTGACCGTGCCTGTGGCGGGGGCCGGCACTTCCAGCGTCACCTTGTCGGTTTCCAGTTCGACCAGCGTTTCACCGGCGGCGACAGCATCGCCCGGCTTTTTCTGCCACTTGCCGACGGTCGCTTCCGAAACGGATTCGCCGAGGGACGGAACGCGGATTTCTGTTGCCATTTTGGGGTTCCTTGCGAGGGTCAGTTGCCGAGCGCGTCTTCGAGGAAGGCCTCGAGCTGCGCCAGATGCTTGGACATGAGGCCGGTAGCGGGAGACGCCGCCGCCGGCCTGCCGGTATAGCGCACCCGCTGGTGCTTGGCGCCGATATGGGCCAGCACCCATTCGAGATACGGATCGATGAACGACCAGGCGCCCATGTTCTTCGGCTCTTCCTGGCACCAGGTCATTTCGGCGTTCTTGAAGCGCGACAATTCATTGATCAGCGCCTTGGCCGGGAATGGATAAAGCTGCTCGACCCGCAACAGGTAGACATCGTCGATGCCGCGCTTTTCGCGCTCTTCGTAAAGGTCGAAATAGACCTTGCCCGAACACATCACCACGCGGCGGATCTTGCCATCTTTGACCAGCTTTACCGGCTGGTCCTTGAGATATTCCGCATCATCCCACAGCAGCCGGTGGAACGAGCTTTCGCCCGACATTTCCGCCAGCGTCGAGACGGCGCGCTTGTGCCTGAGCAGCGATTTCGGTGTCATCAGCACCAGCGGCTTGCGAAATTCGCGCCGCATCTGCCGTCTCAAAATATGGAAATAATTGGCAGGCGTCGTCACATTGGCCACCTGCATGTTGTCTTCGGCGCACAATTGCAGGAAGCGCTCCAGCCGCGCCGACGAATGTTCCGGCCCCTGGCCTTCAAAGCCGTGCGGCAGCAGGCAGACCAGACCCGACATGCGCAGCCATTTGCGCTCGCCCGATGAGATGAACTGGTCAAACACCACCTGCGCGCCATTGGCAAAATCGCCGAACTGTGCTTCCCACAGCGTCAGCGCATTGGGCCGCGCCAGCGAATAGCCATACTCAAAACCGAGCACCGCCTCTTCCGACAGCATCGAATTGATGACTTCATAGCGCGCCTGGCTGGGCGACAGATTGGCCAGCGGAATATAGCGCTCTTCATTGTCCTGATCGTAAAGCACCGAATGGCGCTGCGAGAACGTGCCGCGCTCGCAATCCTGCCCCGACAGGCGGATCTTGTGCCCGTCCAGCACCAGCGAACCGAATGCCAAAGCCTCGCCCATCGCCCAGTCAATGCCGGCGCCCGTCTCGATCATTTTGGCGCGGTTTTCCATGAAGCGCTGGATGGTCTTGTGGGCATTGAACCCCGCCGGGATTTCCGACAGCTTCTTGCCGATCTCCTTGAGCGACTTGACCGGCACCGCCGTCTTGCCGCGCCGCTGCTCGTCTGCATTGTCGGCCGTGCGCAGCCCGCTCCATTCGCCGTCCAGCCAGTCGGCCTTGTTGGGCTTGTAGGCCTGTCCCGCCTCATGCTCGGCTTCCAGATTGGCCCGCCAGTCGGCCTTCATCTTGCCGAACTCGGCCTCGCTGATGACGCCTTCACCGATCAGCTTCTTCGCATAGATTTCCGTCACCGACTGATGGCCGCGAATCTTGCGGTACATTATCGGCTGGGTGAACGACGGCTCGTCGCCCTCATTGTGGCCGTAGCGGCGGTAGCAGAACATGTCCACGACCACCGGCTTGTGGAATTTCATCCGGTATTCGATGGCGATCTTGGTGGCGAACACCACCGCTTCCGGATCATCGCCATTGCAATGGAAAATCGGCGCCTCGATCATCTTGGCCGTATCGGACGGATAGGGCGAGGAGCGCGAGAAGCGCGGATTGGTGGTGAAGCCGATCTGGTTGTTGATGATGAAATGCACCGTGCCGCCCACCCGGTGGCCACGCAGGCCCGACAGGCCGAGAATTTCCGCCACCACGCCCTGTCCGGCAAAGGCTGCATCGCCGTGCAGGAGAAGCGGCATCACCTTGACGCGCTCGCTGAGCGGAATGGTGTCGCCGTCCCAGACGGTCGCCATCTGGTCCTGCTTGGCGCGCGCCTTGCCCATCACCACCGGGTTGACGATTTCCAGATGCGAGGGATTGGCCGTCAGCGAAAGATGCACCTTGTTGCCGTCGAACTCGCGGTCCGACGAGGCCCCCAGATGGTATTTCACATCGCCCGAGCCTTCCACGTCGTCCGGCGCATAGGAGCCGCCCTTGAACTCGTGGAAAATGGCCCGGTGCGGCTTGTGCATGAATTGCGACAGGACATTGAGCCGGCCGCGATGGGCCATGCCGAGCACGATCTCTTTCAGGCCCAATTGGCCGCCGCGCTTGACGATCTGCTCCAGCGCCGGGATCAGGCTTTCGCCGCCATCCAGGCCGAAGCGCTTGGTGCCCTTGTATTTGACATCGATGAACTGCTCGAACCCTTCGGCTTCCGCCAGCTTCTGCAGGATGGCCTTCTTGCCGTTGTCGGTAAATTCGATGGTCTTGTCCGGGCCTTCGATGCGCTGCTGGATCCAGCTTTTTTCTTCCGGATTGGACATGTGCATGAATTCGACGCCCAGCGTCGAACAATAGGTGCGCACCAGGATGGCCACCATTTCGCGCACGGTCGCATATTCAAGGCCGAGCACATGGTCGATGAAGATCCGCCGGTCCATGTCGGCTTCGTTGAAGCCATAGGCCGCAGGCGACAATTCGTTGTAGTCTTCGATCTTCGCCGCAATGCCGAGCGGATCAAGCTTGGCATGCAGATGGCCGCGCATGCGGAAGGCGCGGATCATCATGATGGCGCGCACCGAATCGCGCGCCGCCTGCTGCACGTCGGTGTCGGACAGGCCCTGGGCCTGTGCGGCGGCCGCCGCCTTCTTTTCCACCTTGGCGGCTTCTGCCGGCCAATTGCCGTCCAGCACCGAGACCATCTCGCCATTGGCGGCGATCGGCCAGTTGGCCCTCTGCCAGGAGGGCTTCGGCGTCACTTCGCCGTAAAGCGCTTCCAGATAGGCCGCGCTTGAGCCGGTCAACATGGCGGAATCGGTTTGGGAATCGTCCATAATGGTTTCCTCGCAGCCGGTCTTCTTGTCAGCATGCTTCTTGTTGTCATGCGCGCCGGGGCGGTTTCGCCCCGGCCTGTCCGTTCAGCCCTTGAGCACCTCGCTCAGCGTCGTGCCGAGCCGGGCCGGCGACGGCGACACGCGGATGCCCGCCGCCTCCATCGCGGCAATCTTGTCTTC
>JBATMU010000385.1:0-5047 GCA_049289995.1 Rhizobiaceae bacterium
GGGCAGGGGCCTATAATGTCCGCATAGGTCAACTGATCCGGAGTAAAGCCATGGGATTCCTCGACACGCTCAAGAAGCTCGGCATCCTCAATGTCGGGACCGAAGCAAAGGTCTACACCAAAGCTTCTGACCGGCCCGATTCGTTTTCGGACGACGATTTCAGGATTACGCCAAAGGCAAAGCCTGAAGTGAAAGCGCAGGAAAAGCGCGAGACCGGTTCTGGAAACTGAAGTCCGGCCAGCCGCTAGCGGCTGAAAACCGCCTCGCCGCGCGCCACCATTGCCAGGGCGCGCGGATAGAGCTTGTGTTCCGCAACAAGCACGCGGGCCGACAAAAGGTCCGGCGTGTCGCCCGGCAGGACCGGCACGCGCGCTTGGGCGATGACCGGGCCTTCATCCATGCCGGGCGTCACGAAATGCACCGTGCAGCCATGTTCGGCCACGCCTGCCGCCAGCGCCCGTTCATGGGTATGCGTGCCCTTGAAATCCGGCAACAGCGAGGGATGGATGTTGATCATCTTTCCGCGCCATTTGTCGACGAACGGCCCGGTCATCAGCCGCATATAGCCCGCCAGCGCCACGATATCCGGGTTGAGGCGGGTGAGCGCCTCGTGCATCGCTGCGTCATGCCTCTCGCGGTCGGCAAAGTCCCTGTGCGGGATGGCAAGCGCGGCAATGCCCGCTTGCGCAGCGGTTTCAAGGCCCTTGGCATCGGCCTTGTTGGACAGGACGCCGATGATTTCGGCCGGAAAATCCTCGGCCCGGCAGGCGGCGATCAGCGCCTCCATGTTCGAGCCGCGGCCCGAAATCAGCACCGCCACCCGCTTTTTCGGTCTCAAAGTTCAATCTCGCCCTGATAGACCACGCCCTCGCCATGCCGCCCGATGATGCGGCCGAGCGTGACGACATGTTCGCCCTGCTGCTGCAGCACGGCGGCGATCTGCGCGGCCTGCCCGGACGCAGCGACCAGCACCATGCCGATGCCGCAATTGAACGTGCGCATCATTTCATGGGCATCGACGCCGCCGGTCCGCGCCAGCCAGGAAAACACCGGCGGCACGTCGATGGCCTCAAGATCAAGTTCGGCGGCAAATTCCTTCGGCAGGACACGCGGAATATTGTCCGGGAACCCGCCGCCGGTGATGTGGGCCAGCGCCTTGATGCCATGCGTGGCGCGGATGGCGGCCAGCAGCGGCTTGACGTAAATGCGGGTCGGCTCAAGCAGCGCTTCGGCAAGCGTGCGGTCCTTGGCGAATGGCGCCGGATCGCTCCAGGCGAGACCCGAACGCTCGACAATGCGCCGCACCAGAGAAAATCCATTGGAATGAACGCCGGAAGAGGCGATCCCGAGGATCACGTCGCCATCCACAATGTCATGGGTCGGCAGCAATTGGCCGCGTTCAGCGGCGCCCACTGCAAACCCGGCAAGGTCATAGTCGCCTTCGCGGTAAAGGCCCGGCATTTCTGCTGTTTCGCCGCCGATCAGCGCACAGCCCGCCTGCCGGCAGCCCTCGGCAATGCCGCTGACAATTGCCGCTCCCTGATCGGGATCGAGCTTGCCTGTCGCAAAATAATCGAGGAAGAACAGCGGCTCGGCGCCCTGGACAACCAGATCGTTGACGCACATGGCCACAAGGTCAATGCCGATCGTGTCATGAATGCCGGTATCGATGGCAATTTTCAACTTGGTGCCGACACCGTCATTGGCCGCCACCAGCACCGGATCGGTAAATCCGGCCGCCTTCAGATCGAACAAGCCGCCAAAGCCGCCGATTTCGCCATCCGCGCCTGGCCGCCTTGTTGAGCGCACCAGCGGCTTGATCATTTCGACCATGGCGTTGCCCGCATCAATGTCGACGCCGGCATCGGCATAGGTCAGGCCGTTCTTGCGCTCGTTCATGGGCTGGGTCCCGGCATGGCTTGGCAATGGCCGCTCTTGGCATGAAGCCCTTCGCCCCGCAAGAAATGATTGCCCTTGCATGCAACTTGCAAACACCCGATTTATGGACGGTGTGCAATTGGAAAGGGCGACAGTGACACTTCCCAATCTCATCACGCTTGGCCGGTTTTTTCTGGTGCCATTCGTTGTCTATGCGCTATTGACCGGCGCCAACACCTTGGCGCTGGCCGGGTTTATGATTGCCGGCGTCTCCGATGGCGTCGATGGCTATATTGCCCGGCGCTTCGACCAGCGATCGGAACTTGGCGCCTATCTGGATCCGCTGGCCGACAAACTGCTGCTGGTTTCGGTATTCGTGGTCCTCGGCCTCAGGGGCGACCTGCCGCTTTGGCTGGTTGTCGCCGCCGTATCGCGCGATGTCATCATCATGGGGGCGGTCATGCTGTCCACCGTGATGGGCAACCCGGTCGAAATGAAGCCGCTGCTTGTCTCCAAAGCCAATACGGCCGCACAGATCGTGCTCGCGGCGCTGGTTTTGGCCAAACTGGCATTGGGTCTGGATTTCGGCTTGTTTCTTGACGTTGTAACGCTCGGCACCGGCCTCTTGACCGCAGCTTCTGCAGCGGCCTATCTCGTCACTTGGCTGAGGCACATGAACGGCAATGCCCAAATCGAAGATTGAACTGGAAAATGATGCTGTGGAGGCCGCCTATGCGGCGGCTTTCCGCAAGCAGATCCTGTTCTGGCTGTTGTTTGCGGCGCTGTTCATCCTGTTCCTTTTGACATTTTCGTCCATCCTGCTGCCGTTTGTGGCAGGCATGGCGCTTGCCTATTTCCTCGACCCGGTCGCCGACCGCATTGTCGCCATGGGCCTGTCGCGCCTTATGGCGACAATTGTGATCCTCTTGGGTTTCATCCTGACCTTTGTGCTGGCGCTGATCATTCTTGTGCCAATCCTTGTCAGCCAATTGGCTGATTTCGGGGCTGGATTGCCGGCTCTGGTGGCGCGCCTGCAGGCGCTGGTCACCGACATCAATGCCGACTGGATTGCCCGCATCGGCCTTGATCCGGCCGGCCTGCGCCAGAGCCTCGCCGACTTCGTCAAGCAGGGCGCCGGTTTCCTGACCACTTTGGTCCAGTCGCTGTGGAGTTCCGGCAAGACCATTGTCGATATCCTTGGCTTGTTCATCGTCACCCCGGTCGTGGCGTTCTACATGCTGCTCGACTGGGACCACATGGTGGCCCGCATCGACAGCTGGGTGCCGCGCGATCATGTTGAAACAGTGCGCGGCATTGCCGCCGACATCAATTCCACCACCGCCGGTTTCGTGCGCGGGCAGGGCACGCTGTGCCTCATTCTGGGGAGCATCTATGCGGTCGGGCTGACGCTGGTCGGCGTCAATTTCGGCATATTGATCGGCCTGTTCGCCGGGCTGATCTCCTTCATTCCCTATGTCGGCTCTCTGGTTGGCCTGGTGATTGCCCTGTCGGTGGCGCTCGTCCAGTTCTGGCCGGACTGGATTCCGGTGGCGCTGACCGCCGGCGTGTTTTTCGCCGGCCAGTTCCTTGAGGGCAATATCCTGCAGCCGCGGCTGGTCGGCCGCTCGGTCGGCCTGCATCCGGTCTGGCTGATGTTTGCGCTGTTTGCCTTTGGCGCGCTGTTCGGCTTTGTCGGCCTTCTGGTCGCCGTGCCCGCCGCCGCCGCCGTTGGCGTTCTGGTGCGCTTCGGCATCGGCCGCTATCTGCTGTCACCGCTTTATATCGGCCATGCCAAGCCGGCCAAACGCGCTCCCACAGATGCCTGAAATTCGCCAATTGCCGCTGGAATTCGGCCATTTGCCCGGCGCAAGCCGTGATGATCTGGCCGTTTCGCCCGCCAATGAAGCTGCTTTGGCGCTCGTTGAAAGCTGGCCGGGATGGGCCTCGCCACTTGCGCTTTTGGCCGGGCCCCCCGGTTCGGGAAAATCCCATATCGCCGCCATCTGGCAAAAAAAATCCGGCGCTGAACGCCTGACCGCAGGCGCGCTGCCCCAAAGCGTGGAACCCGGGCAGGCTTTCCTGCTCGAAGATTTCGACCGCAGCCGCCGCGACGAGAATGCGCTGTTCCACCTCATCAATTCCGTACGCGCCTCAGGCGGCTATCTCTTGTTGACGGCGCGCAGTTTTCCCGCTGCCTGGGGTTTGGGTCTGCCAGACCTGTTGTCGCGGCTGAAGGCGGCGACCACGGTCGAAATCGGCGAGCCCGATGACGCGCTATTGTCCGCCGTCATGGCGAAACTGTTTGCCGACCGGCAGATTGCCGTCGAGCCACAGGTGATTTCCTATCTGATCCACCGCATCGAGCGTTCGCTATCGACCGCCGCCCGCGTGGTCGACAAGCTCGACCGCGAAGCGCTGGCGCGCCAGACGCGCATCACCCGGGTGCTGGCGGGAGAAGTGCTGTCGGCGCTGGATGCCGGGCAGGGGGAGCTTGGATTCTGATTTCATTTGCCCGCCGCGCCAATCGCGTGTATCGGGCCGTCTGACGGAGCGTAGCGCAGCCTGGTAGCGCATCTGGTTTGGGACCAGAGGGTCGGGAGTTCGAATCTCTCCGCTCCGACCATCCGCCGCAGAGCGGCAGACAGGACAGAAAAATGGCAGCGCGCATTTACAGCCCGGCAAAAACCGCCATGCAGTCCGGCAAGGGCAAGACCGGCTACTGGATCGTCGAATTTGAGCCCGAAGAGGCCAAGGTCATCGACCCGCTGACCGGCTATACCGGCTCCGGCGACATGAAAAGCCAGCTTCGCCTGCGCTTTGACAGCCGCGAAGACGCTGTCGCCTATGCCGAGCGCCACGGCCTTGCCTATCGCGTCGAAACCGCCAACGAGCCGCGCCGCCGCCCGATGGCCTATTCCGACAATTTCAAGTTCGACCGCCGCACGCCCTGGACGCATTGACCGGCGCAATCGCGCTGCAATGCCAAAGCGCGGATTTGCCCCGGGCGGTGATTCTCCTGTAAAGCGGCTTGCACGGTCCCGTAGCTCAGCTGGATAGAGCACCGGCCTTCTAAGCCGATGGTCGCAGGTTCGAATCCTGCCGGGATCGCCAGCTACGCCTTCGCCGCCGCTGCCAGCCCCAATTCAATATCCGCTTTCAGATCCGCCAC
>JBATMU010000386.1:0-3642 GCA_049289995.1 Rhizobiaceae bacterium
GCCTCGGTGCGGTAGGACACGGCAGCGGGTTTGGCAGTCAGCGTCAGAACGCCCCAGGCAGTCCCTCCCAACGCAAGGGCTGCCAGGGCCAGCCAAAGCACCAGACGGCGTTTGCGGCGACCCTTGCCCGTCTTGTCGAGTTCCAAGGCCTTTTCGATGGCTGATGCGGTTGGCTTGCCGAAATCGCCGGACAATTCGTTCATGAAATCGGTTCCCGATTGTGCCGGTGGAGGATTCGAATGGGACTGAACGGCGCAGATGGCGCTTTCAAGACCAATATCGTGTGCAGTGCACAAGAATGCAAATTAAGGAATTGTCATGTGCACCCATCACGAGAAATGCGTCAAATCGTCAGCCGAATTCATTTGCACTGCCGGACGGCTTTTGAGACCTTCGCGTCCAGACAGCGGAGAAAATGATGCAACGCGACTATGAAATCCTTGATGTTTTCACGGCCGAGGCACTTGGCGGCAATCCGCTGGCGATTGTCCATGACAGCGCGGGCCTTGATGGCGCCGCCATGCAGGCCATAGCGCGCGAGTTCAACCTTTCGGAAACAGTGTTTGTCTGCCAGCCGGACAATCCGGCACATACCGCCCGCATCCGCATTTTCATGCCGAACGGTGAATTGCCCTTTGCCGGTCACCCGACCGTGGGCACCGCCATTGCGTTGGCGGCGCGGCGCGGGTTTTCCGGTCCCGCCGTGCTGGTGCTGGAAGAAAAGGTCGGGCCGGTGCGCTGCGCGGTAGCCATGCGCCAGGGCATGGCGTTTGCCGAATTCGACCTGCCTATCCTGCCAGCGGGACTGCCATTTGCCGCCGAGCCGGCCATGATTGGTGCGGCCCTTGGCCTGGACGCAGACCAGATCGGCTTTGAAAATCACCGCATAGCGAAATGGTCGGCCGGGGTTCCCTATATCATGGTTCCGGTTCGGGATCTCGAGGCGGCGGCATCCGTGCGAATTGACGAAGCCCTGTGGCGGGACATCGCCGGATCGCAGAATGGCAAGATCCCGGCGCCTTACATCTATTGTCGGCAAACAGTGCAGTCCGAAGCGGCGTTTCATGCGCGGATGTTTGCGCCTTGGGATGGCATTGCCGAAGACCCGGCAACGGGTTCGGCGGCTGCGGCCTTTGCCGGGCAGGTCATGGGCTTCGAGCGCCCGGGCGGACGGGAAATGGTCATCACGATCGAGCAAGGCGTGGAAATGGGCCGGCCTTCGCTGATCCGGCTGGAACTCGAACTTGACCATGGCGCGCTCATCGGCGCGCGGATAGGCGGTCATGCCGTGAAGATTGCAGAGGGACGATTGTTGGTGTGAATAAAAAAGCGGCGCGTTGCGCTGGACAGGCTGGCAAAGCGCCGCTATACCGCCCGCCAACCGCACGGAAACGCGTTTTCCGCCGTGGCGTGGGTGCGTAGCTCAGTTGGTAGAGCAGCTGACTCTTAATCAGCGGGTCACAGGTTCGATCCCTGTCGCACCCACCATTTTCTCCCGAAAATTGGTGATCTTGTCCAGGCGGTGTCAGGCCGCGTCAGGCGGAACCACGCCCTTGCGCAGCGCAAAGCAGCCATAAAAACGGCGTTCGCCGGTCTGGATCACGCAATAGGCCTTTTTCGCCCGCTCGTAGAAGGCGAAGCGCTCAACAGGAATGAGTGGAAAGGCGGTTGCCTGCGTTTCATCAAGTACGGCCTGGACTTCCTTCTGGACATCGGGAACAGCGTTCGGATCGCCGACGACTTCCATGCGGCCGGCGGCATCATCGACAAAGGTGTCGAGTGGATAGACCGAGAGGATGGCGCGGGCGGCGATGGCGGCGCTCACATTGTCGATCCTGAGCACCCTGCCAATCGTTGTCTGGCGGGCAATGGAATCGGCAGGAAAATTGGTGTCGGCGAGGATCAGGTCGTCGCCATGACCCATGGCGCGCAGGGCGTGCAGCACATCGGCGTTGAGAAGCGGGGAAATGCCGATGAGCATGGATTGTCCTCTCAAAAGGGAATTGGCGACAGGCAGGCAGCGTAGCGGGCGGGGGAAGCGCTGTCCAATTTCAATCAGGGCACTAGCGCCCTCCGGCGTGATTGACCGGCCATCCGGTCTTGTGCATTTTCAAGCCCATGAAGAACACCACCGGTCCTGCCGATGTTGAGGCTTATCTGGCCCGCCAGCCCGATCATGCCCGCGCCGTGCTGGCAAACGTGCGCGCCTTGATCCGCAACGCGCTGCCGGATGCCGGCGAGTGCATTTCCTACGGTATACCGGCCTTCCGCAGCAAAGCAGGGGTGATCATTTTCTATGCCGGTTGGAAGCGGCATTTTTCGCTTTATCCGGCCAGCGAGGCCGTGCGCGCCGGGTGCGGGGAGGCGCTGGCCGGGCTGGAAATCAGCAAGGGCACGATCCGGTTCCCACTGGATGCACCGGTTCCAAACGCGCTGATAGCCAGGATTGCGGCGTTGCGGGGCGAAGAAATCGCGGCGCGGGCGGCAGCCAAAAAGCCCGGAAATGCAGCCAATCCGGCCTGATCGGCATTCAATCCGGTCAGGACAAAAGGAACAGCGTGATTGAGGGGAACGCAGCCAGCAAGATGACGCGCAGAATGTCGGACGCCACGAAAAATACGACAGCCGAATAGGTTTCGCGGATCGGGGTTTTCGGATCCATGGCGTTGATGACGAACAGGTTGAGTCCGACCGGCGGGGTGATCAGCCCGACTTCCACGGCAATCAGCACCAGAATGCCGAACCAGATGGCCATATGTTCCGGGCTGAGGCCGAAATCCAGGTTCTGCATGACCGGGAAAAAGATCGGAATGGTCAGGATGATCATCGACAGGCTGTCCATCACGCAGCCGAGAAGGAGATAAATGAGCAGGATCATGGTCAGCACCAGCCACGGGCCATAACCCTGTTCGGCTACCCAGGCGGAGATTTCCTGCGGCACCTGGGTCATGGCCAGGAAGGCGTTGAAGAATGAAGCGCCAAGCACGATGAAGAATATCATCGCCGTGCCGGACGCCGTTGCCAGCAGCGCCGATTTCAGACGGGGCCAATCCAGCCCGCCGGACTGCCAGGCCAGAATCCCGGTGGCGAGCGCGCCGATGGAGGCGCCCTCTGTCGGATTGAAAATGCCGAAGTAAATGCCGCCGACCACGGTGACGAAAATCGTCAGGACAGGCCAGACGTCACGCAGGGCGCGAAAGCGATCCGCATAGGGCAGGCGCGGCAGGCTGCCAGCCGAATCCGGATAGAGCCGGACATAAAGCGCAATCACCGCCATATAGCCCAGGGCGGCGATGATGCCGGGGATGAAGGCGGCCAGAAACAGCTTGGCTATGTTCTGTTCGGTCAGCGTTGCATAAACGACGAGCACAACCGAAGGCGGAATGAGAATGCCGAGCGTGCCGCCTGCGGCAAGCGTTGCGGTCGAAAGGCCGCCCGCATAGCCGGCGCGGCGAAGTTCGGGAAGCGCAACTTGGGCCATGGTGGCGGCTGTGGCCAATGACGAGCCGCAGATCGAGCCGAAGCCCGCACAGGCGCCGATGGCGGCCATCGCCGTGCCGCCCTTGCGGTGGCCGAGCCAGGCTTCGCCTGCCTTGAACAGCGCCTGACTCATGCCGCCAAGACCGGCGCGATGGCCCATCA
>JBATMU010000387.1:0-5885 GCA_049289995.1 Rhizobiaceae bacterium
GACTACATCGAGATGTTCTACAATCCTACACGCAAGCATGTCAGGAACGGGATGCTGTCGCCCGTCGAGTTCGAACGGCAGCAGAAAATGAAGACCGAGGGTGTCTAGAAAACTCGGGGCTATTCAACGCAGCGCTGTGATCGTTCACGAAAGCCGAACCTGCGGTCAACGAACTCCCAGCCGGTTCGTCATTGAGAACGAGCGAAATCTGTTGGAATGCCATCATGCCCACGCCCTCACTAAAAGGTGGTTCATGCTCAATACAAAACTAGCAACCTTTCCTTGCGGCAATCTGACCGCCAGAACAAGTGAATCGTAAAATTCTTCACAGCTAAATTGTCGCTTCACTCGCTACTCAACCTCAACGGCAAAATAAGCGACTATCGGGTGCGCGCGGTCTACTGACCTGTGTCGAGAGCGTTGAGAACGGAAAGGATCTTATCGGCCGCGGCCCTCTCGAATTCGCCGAAGACTTGAAGACGGGATATTTCCTTCAAAAGGAACTCAACCAATGAATGATCCTGTCTAGAACCCGCCGGTGAAACCTCAAGGATTTGCTTCCAACAGTTCGCCAAGCATTTGTCGGCCGCCGCGATAGCCTCATCGTCGGCCAATTCGATAGCCGATTTCAACGCCTGGCTGGCACGAGAATATTCGTCGATCAGGTGAGATATCATGTATTTTGAACTCTGATGCCTGGATCGCTACATGTCGCTGCTCATGCGACAGAACTTGAAAACGATCGCCGACAACGGACGGAGATTGGACGACGCATTGCATAGCGCACATATCGACATACAATGCCTGATCGCCGTATGGAATTCACAAACTATAAAAACATCCGAATTTCCTAGGTTTAGGTAAACGAGGACGGCCGTCCAACGTGTCGCCGGTATTTGACGTGCGCCCGCCAATTCGGGCCATTCAAGGCTGGGATTTTCCAATTATCCTTCCACCGGCAGATGGAGAGTTCCAGGAAGGCATCGAAGTTTTAGGATGCGCAAATCGCCGTTGTTTTTGAAGCAGGCTGAGGGTAGCACGCCGGGCTGATGCCGTCCGAGGTAAAGCGGCTGCGCCAGCTTGAGGAGGAGAACGCCAAGCTGAAGCGGCTTGTCGCGGACCTTGGGGTGAACCCCTCGGGCTGGACCATCGAAACGTTTCAAACTAAGCCACCTGCCGGGAGAGTTGAGTTTCGAATTCTGCTGGCGACCTATAGCCAAGGGCTGAGTGCAGCCGCCTGACATTGTAGATCTCCTCGATAAACCTGGGCAACCCGAATCAGTACGCCGTCACCATCATTTAGTGCGTCGCCAGACAGCCCCATCCGGGTTGCTGACTGCCAGACCAAGGAGCGAAAACCCAAGCCTTGCACCTGCCCACGCACCCGGATGCAACGCACTTTGGTCATTCCGCGCGATGAAGTGCGGCAGGGGGCGGCAATGACCCAGCCTCGGTTTCTGCGTCGATCCAGCCGCGTAGGAACGCAACTGCACCTGCCAGGTTTTCGCGAGCCGGTTGGCTTAACCCCTCCTTGACCTCGCCGAACTCCTGCCCGGCGATTGCCAGCATCCAGCCGGGGGGGGCTTGCCCGAACAGCAACCTGGCCAGCGCCAGCGCTGCCTCGGGCGAGACCTGATGGCTGCCGAGCGTTTCGGCCTCCGCCGCGTCGACTTCGGCAAAGCGATAAGGCGCTGCAAGACCGATCATCGCATCGGCAAATACCACCACATCATAGGCGGCGATCATCGCGGCGTGATCGACGGTCAGTTGATAGTCGATGTCGACTGTCAGGCCCCGTATGCCCAACGCCTCGATTTCTGCCGCAAGGGCCGGGCCGAGCCCGTCATCGCCTCGGCCGGGATTGCCATATCCGATCAACAGGAGCCGGCGCGCGGCGATGGCCGCCGTCAGAGGCATTGCCCGCCCCGGTCGATAAGCCGGTCATCAGCGTCGTAAATCTCGACCTGCAGCGGCATTTGCCCCAAGGCATGCGTTGCACAAGACAGGCAGGGGTCATAGGCCCGGATCGCGACCTCAACGTGGTTCAACAGGCCTTCGGTGATTTTGGGCTGGCCGGACAGGTGTTTGACCGCCACGTCCTTTACCGCCCGGTTCATGCCTTCGTTGTTGTGGGTTGTCGACACGATCAGGTTGCAATAGGTCACCTGATCGTTCTCATCGACCTTGTAATGGTGGATCAGATTGCCGCGCGGTGCCTCGATCACGCCGATACCCTCGAAGCGGCGCTCGCCCTTGGCCACCAGATCGGTGCCCTGCAAGTCGGGGTCGTGCAGCAACTCGCGGATCTTTTCGACGCAATGCACCACCTCGATCATCCGCGCCCAATGGTTGGCCAGCGTCGAATGGTTCATTCCCCCCGAGAACGCCCTGAGCGCGCCGTGCGCGTCGTTCGCGAGCGGCGTGTCGATGAAACTGGCGACGTTCAGTCGCGCTAGCGGGCCGACACGATACCACCCGTGATCCGGCCCGAGCGCGCGAATGAAGGGGAACTTCATATAGGACCAGCTGCGCACATCCTCGACCAGCACCTTGTGGTAGTCGTTGTAGTCGAGCATGTCGAAGATCGGCTTGCCCGAGGGGTCGAGTGCCCTTAGCCGACCATGGTAAAGGTCCAGCGCCCCGTCGCCGTCGCGCACCAGGCCCATGTGGCTCGACGGAAAACTGCCGAAGTCTTCGACCAAAGCCCGGTGATCTTCGACATAGCCGCGCGCAATGGCAAGCGCATCCTGCGACCAGGCGAGCATGTCGTCGATCTCTGCCAGCAGCCGGTCGCGGGTGGCTATATCAAGATTGCGGTTGATGCCGCCCGGAATTGCTCCGGTGCCGTGGATCTTCTTGCCCGCCGTCGCCTCGATGATCTCTTGCCCGAACTTGCGCATCTTGACAGCGCGGAGGCCGAGCGTCGGGTTCTCGCGGATCACCTCGAAGATGTTGCGCTTTTCGGCCGGGGCACCGAACCCGAACAGAAGATCCGGGGCTGACAGGTGGAAGAAATGCAGCACATGGCTTTGCATCACCTGTCCGTAATGCATCAGGCGGCGCATCTTCTCGGCCGTCGGGGGCAGCACATCGACGCCGACGATCTGGTCCATCGCCTTGGCGGCCGCCAAATGGTGGCTGACCGGACAGATGCCGCAAAGTCGCTGCACGATCACCGGCACTTCCCACAACAGCCGTCCCCGAATGAACCGCTCGAACCCGCGGAACTCGACAATGTGGAGCCGCGCCTCGTCGACCTGGTTGTTCTCGTCCAGGTGGATCGTCACCTTGCCATGCCCCTCAACGCGGGTGACGGGCGAGATTTCGACCAGTCTGGTCTCAGCCATATCGATGCTCCCTAGTCGAACCGCAGGGTTTCGCGCGCGAACCCTTTGAACTTGCCGTCCAGCAGGGCGACAAGCGTGGAAAAGATAATGTCGCCGGACGGGGCGCAACCGGGGATCTGAACGTCGATGTCCACGATTTCCGAACAGGGATAGACCTTGTCGAGGATTAGCGGCAGCACCGGATCGTTGGGGATCAGCCGCGTGGTGTTGCGCAGGTAAGGTCCTGAAATATAGGCCTCTTCCAGACATTCGCGCAGCGGCTCGCGGGAGTGCATGATGGCGTTGCGCATGGCCGGAAGGCCGCCCATGATCGCGCACTGGCCAAGGGCGATCAGCACGTCGCAGTTATTGCGGAAGTCGATCAGGGTGTGCACGTTTTCTTCGTTGCAGCAGCCGCCTTCGATGAGGCCGATATCGCAGCGCCGGGTGAAGGTCTTGATGTCGGTCAGGGGCGAACGGTCGAACTCCACCCGCTCCATCAGCGCGATCAGGCGTTCGTCGATGTCGAGAATAGCCATATGGCAGCCGAAGCAGCCGGCCAGTGAGACCGTAGCGACGCGCGGTTTGCGGGCCTCGGTCATTTGCGCCCGTCCTTTCTGGCACGGTCCTCGATCTCGTGGCCGATCAGGCCATGGTCGAAGTGCCGCTCGCCGATCGGTGTCGAAAACCCTTCGCCCTTGCGAATGATGCAGCCGACCGGGCAGACCTGCACGGCGTGATCGTCCAGCGCCGCGTCCGTATGCGCCAGATCGTTGCCGTTCACGGCCACTCGGCGGTGAATGCCGCGCCCGACATAGCCGAAAATGCCCTTGCCATCCATGTCCTGCGACGCCCTGATGCAACGGCCGCAGGAAATGCAGCGGTTGGTGTCCAGCGCGACATCAGGATGCGAGGCGTCGAGATCGCGGCAAGGTTCCAGATAGGGAAACCGCGTTGGCGCCGTCATCTCCAGCCGGTAGGCCATCGCCTGCAATTCGCAATTGCCACTTTTCTCGCAGATCGGGCAGAGGTGATTGCCCTCGTGAAACAGCATCTCGACCAGGTCGCGGCGCACACGTGTCCGGACTGGCGTGTCGTTTTCTACCTCAAGCCCCGGCTCGGCGGGCTGTGTGCAGGCCGAAACGCTGCGCCCGCCCGATTTCACCGTGCAGACCCGGCAGCCGCCCTGATGGCGCAGGCCCTCGTGGTCGCAAAGGCGGGGAATGTAGATGCCCGCTGCATCTGCGGCCTCCATGATGGTCTGGCCGGGCTTGGCCGTCAACGCGACGCCGTCAATGTGGAACAGGAAGGACTCACTCATTTGCTGAAATCCTTGTCGAAGATATAGGACCGCCGCTTGGCGATGTCGCGTGCGCCACTGATGGCCGATTGGATGTCGAACGTCGCTTTGATCCCGTCCTCGCTGGGTTTGGTCAACGCTGCATAGACCAGCGGAAAGTTCTGCAAGCTGGTCAGCACTGGGTTGGGCGAAGTCTGGCCGAGGCCGCAGCGGCTGGTCTCGATGATCGTGGCAGAGAGATCCCTGAGATAGGCGATGTCGTCGTCATTGGCATGACCTTTGCGGAACTTCTCGATGGCCTTCTTCAGGAAGACGTTGCCCACCCGGCAAGGCGTGCAATAGCCGCAGCTCTCGTGAACGAAGAATGACATGTAGTAGTCGACGATCTCCAGAATGTTGCGCCGGGCCGAGAACACGATCACCGCACCGCCGGTGGCAAGGTCATCGAAGGTCAGGCGGCGGTCATAACTGTCGCGGCCAACCATCGTGCCGCTGGGACCCCCGACCTGCACCGCTGCGGCATCTTCGGCCCCGGCGAGGGAAAGAAGCTCCCGCAAGGTCAGGCCATAGGGCAGCTCATAAACCCCCGGACGCGCGCAATCTCCCGAGACGGAGAAGAGCTTGGTGCCATGGCTTTTCTCCGTCCCCATGGCGTGGAACCAAGCAGCTCCACGGTCAAGGATACGGGCAACATGGGCAAAGGTCTCGACATTGTTGACCACCGTGGGATGGCCGAGATAGCCGCGCGTGACCGGAAAGGGGGGCCTTGTCTTTGGCTCTCCCGGCAAACCTTCGCACGAGGAAATCAGCGCCCCTTCCTCGCCGCAGATATAGGCCCCGGCCCCCATCTGGATGCGGATGTCGAATTCGGTGCCCAGAACCCCCCGGGTGCGGCGGGTTGCCAGCACGGCTGCCAGATGGTCGCGCAGGTAGTTGTATTCGCCGCGCAGATAAAGAATGCCGTTCCGCGCCCTGATGGCACGTGCAGCAATCGTCATGCCCTCGAACACCAGATCGGCGCGCTCGGTCAGAAGGACGCGGTCCTTGAAGGTGCCGGGCTCGCCCTCATCTGCGTTGCATATCACAAAACGCCGGTCCGACGCTGCATTGGCGGCAAAGCGCCATTTGCGCCCGGTGGTGAAGCCCGCCCCGCCGCAACCGCGCAGACCGCTGGCCTCGACCGCGTCAATGATGGCCGAAGGGGACATGGCGGCGGCGGCACGCTGACCCGCATCTTCGGGCACCGGCCCCAGCAGCAC